>CAZSRN010000018.1:0-14720 GCA_964609115.1 uncultured Veillonellaceae bacterium
GGTGACGAACATGTACATCCACGGTTCGGGTATCGCCGAAATACTCATATCCCCAGACTTTCTCAAGCAACTGTTCCCGGGTAAACACCTTGCCCAGGTTCGTAGCCAACATCTTGAGCAGTTCATATTCTTTGGGCGTCAATTCCAGTTTGACGCTGTCCATGTGTACTTCGTACCGGGAGAAATTGAACCGCAGACGCCCTACCGAGAGTTCGCCCGGCAGCGTCGTATCCTTCTGGCTCCGCCGCAGCACGGCTTTCACTCTGGCAACCAATTCACGAGGGCTAAACGGTTTGGTCATGTAATCATCAGCACCGAGTTCCAGCCCAATCACCTTGTCGATCTCTTCGCTTTTCGCAGTCAACATGATAATCGGTAGTGAAGACGTACCTGTATTGCCTTTAATGTTGCGACAAACTTCCAGTCCATCCATTTCCGGCAACATCAGATCCAGTAATACCAGATCCGGTTTCTCCATTTTGGCCATCTTTACTCCTTGCAGTCCATTTACTGCTTCTATGACCTGAAAGCCTTCCTTTTCCAGATTATATCGTACCAGTTGCCGGATATTCGCTTCATCTTCCACTATTAAAATCTTTCCCATCGGTCCCTCCTGCTTATCATGCTTTTGCTTCTATAGTATTTTCCCAAACAATTCAAAACTCCTGCATATGAAAAAAGCTCCCGCCGAATAAACGGATGGAGCAAAAATGATATACAGTCTACTTTCTCTCTGTTGCCTTAGCCGCTTCCCACATTTCGTCCATAGCCGCCAAATCAAGTTCTTTCCACTTCAATCCCCTCGATCGAACGCTCGCTTCCACTTGCTGAAAACGCCGCACAAACTTGTTATTGGTTCCGTTCAGCGCCACTTCCGCCTCGACTCCCAGAAAACGACCCAGGTTAACCACTGCAAAAATGACATCCCCAAGTTCATCTTCGATTTTGGTCTTGTCGCCGATTGCTTCCGCTTCCCGCAACTCCTCCAACTCTTCGGCCACCTTTGCCCATACGGGAGCAACGTTGTCCCAGTCAAAACCGACTTTAGCCGCCTTCAGCTGTAATTTGTTCGCCCGCAGCAACGCCGGCAATCCCTTGGGTACACCATCCAGCGCGGAGGTTGGCTTGACAGTTTTTTCCCGTCGTTTGATCGCATCCCAGTTCACAATGACCTCAGCGGCGTCACGAACCGAAATATCGCCAAAAACATGGGGATGACGACGGATCAGTTTTTCAGTTACGGTATCCACAACGTCCTGCATACTGAAGTCGCCGCTCTCCTCCGCCATGCGGGCGTGAAACACGATTTGGAGCAATAAATCGCCGAGTTCCTCGCACAAATGGGCCGGATCCTTTTCATCAATGGCTTCCAAGACTTCGTACACTTCTTCGATGATGTAACGGCGCAAGGTGGAATGCGTCTGTTCAATGTCCCATGGACAACCATCCGGTGAACGCAACCGGGCCATGACGTCCACCACCGGATCCAGCGAAAAAAGTTCTTGCCGTGGAGAAGAAGGCGGCACGTAAACACTGGTCAAATGATCAAATCCTGCCTGTCGGTCCAATTCAAACAACTGCATGCTTTCCACCGATTCATCCGGCAATCCGAGATGTCTTGCCACGATGACGGACGACTCGTCCTGCAATCGCTCCATCAGGCTCAGCTTCAATTCTGATGCGATAAATGAATTAAATACCTGTGTAACCACCAGTCCGGTCGACAACTCCAAAGGCAAGGTTTCTACTTCCTGGGCATCGACGATCGTCAATCCCTGTTGAGGATCGACTCCCACCCGATTGCACAGCAGTTCAAAAAAGCTCATTCCCGGCAGCACCTGCAACGGCACGTTTTGTTCTTTCGCAGCCGCGCGAATCAATCCTACTGTTTTTTCCGCAACCATCGGGCTTCCCGGTACTGCAAAAACAATGTCCTGCCCTTCCAATGCCCGCTTCAATACATCTTCGGCAATCGCCGCATAAATAGAATCAAAATCCGCACCCTGTTCATAAACTGCATCATAGCTTTTGAAATCCAGACCCCGCTGCCGCAAATCCTCCACTGTTGGATGAATGGCAGTACGCAGCAGCAGAGTCGGCGCCTGCTGCAAGATATCCCAGGTTTCCAAACTTAGACAGCCAAAGGGGCCCGGCCCCAAGCCAACAATTGTAATGCTTCCCATATTATCGCCTCAATAAATGAATTTTATGCAGAAATTTCGCTGCGGGTCGACCGACAGTAGGAATTTTCGACAGTTCGCGTTCACCAACGCTCCCAACCAGCAACAACAGGATACCGTACACACCACCGCCTGTGGCAATGGCAACCAAGGTGGACAAGGTATTGCCCAATCCCTGCGCAAACAGCAGTTCATATAATCCCAGGCAGACAATGCCCATAATGGCGGCTGCCATTGCGGTCTTCAACGTATCTTTGACATCAAGGGCAAACCCAATGAATCGATAAATAAAAATCATGTTTAGCAGCGCCGCAACCCCAAAATCGGCAATCGTTGCCCACGCTGCACCTACAATACCCCAAGCGGGTATAGCCGTCAGCGTCCAACTCATAATGACCTTGACGCCGGCGGAAAGCACCATGTTCACCACAGGAATCGCGGTATGACCCAAGCCCTGAAGCACACCCGTCGTGACTTGATGAATCCCCAATAAAAAAATCCCCAATGCTGAAATAGCAATGCACATTCCCGCTTTAGGGGTAGCATATAACATCGTGGATATCGGCGTCGCCAGCAACCACATCCCGACAAATGCAGGAATCGTGATAAAGTTGGCAATTCTGAGCGCTGTGGAGGTACGATCGTAAATTGCCGTTCTATCTCCTAAAGTATTGGCTTCCGACACGGAAGGAACAAGGCTTGCCGCCAGGGATGCGGTAAGAATCGTCGCCATATTGACCAAAGGCACCGCCATCCCCGTTAGATATCCAAACAATTCAGTTGCCTGCTCCACTGTATATCCAGCCACTTCCAGACGCGGCGGCACAATCAGCAAATCAATGTTGGATACGACAGGCAGCATAATATTGGCCAAAGATACCGGTAGCGCCAACTTGACAATTCGGGTGATGATGGAAGCCCCCGACTCCTGTTGCAATAATGGTTGCTTCTCCATCTTTTGCTGAAGGTCTTTCCGGTATTTCCAATAAAAAAACAGCAGTACCAACAATCCGGCCACCGCCCCGGGACCTGCACCGAAGCTGGCGCCTGCGGCGGCGTATTCCAGCCCGCGAGGCAGCAAAAAATAGGCGAACCCTACCATGGTAATGACTCGAATAAACTGTTCCGCGATCTGCGAAATACCGGTGGGAAGCATCATCTGCATCCCCTGGAAATAACCCCGGTAACTCGATAGAATGGTCACGACAAAAATGGCCGGGGCTAATGCTGCAATCGCATAATATGCCCGGGGATCACGAACGAATTGGTGCTCAATCAACCATCCCGCGCCAAAATATAAAAGAACGGAAAATACGGCACCCGTAAGCGTCAGTAACGACAATGAAATCCGGAAAACCCGATTGGCGCCGCGATAGTCCTGCAATGCCGCCTTCTCAGCCACCAAAATGGAAATTGCCACCGGAATGCCGGCAGACGAAATACTTAATGCCAACAGGTAAATCGGATAGGCCATCTGGTACAGGCCAATGCCCTCACCGCCAAGAAGCCGCGACAGAAAAATCCGGTTGACCGATCCAATCACTTTGACAATGATGCCGGCAACCGTTAAGATCAACGCTCCCTTGAGAAATTTTTCCTTGCTCAAATTATGAGGCCCTTTCTTTCCCGGCATCTGCTTCATACCGGTTGTCTATTTCAAAATGCAAGCTTATAGTAACCCGTTCAGGCCTTTCTCGTCAAGGATCAGGGCTCGGCGCCAGCTTCCGAAGAATGGCCGCCAACCAGTTTCCCCATGAATCTTTCGTGGCAACATTTTTCCTGACGGAAATTTTCTGGGGCGGGCCTGCGGTCATCTTTATCTGATTGGGAGCTTGACTCTTCAATTCCATGAGCCCCTGCACGTTGACATCCGGTTTATCCGTAAAACAGATTTCGACCCAATCCCCTTTCTGAATCACGGATTTTGCCCCCATTGTTTTTGCAGCAATCTTAATTTTTGCCACCAGCATCAGATTGTTCAGCGCCGCCGGCGGGTCACCAAAACGGTCGATCATCTCATCCAGCAACTCCGACACCTGCTCTTCGGTTCGGAGCGAGGCAATTTGCTGATACAACTCAATCTTATGCATCGCATCTTCCACATAGTCGTTCGGAATATAGGCATCAATTTTCAGTTCAATAACCGGATCAGGCTGAACCTCAACCGGCGAACCGTCCCGCAACTCACGTACTGCTTCATCCAGCAAACGACAATACATTTCAAATCCTACACCGGCAATATGTCCATGTTGCTGAGCTCCCAACAGATTCCCCGCGCCCCGGATTTCCAAATCCCTCATGGCAATTTTGAAACCAGCGCCTAGTTCGGTAAATTCAGTAATGGCTCGCAGTCGTTTTTCAGCGATTTCACTGATCACTTTCTGTGCCCGGTAGGTAAGATAGGCATGCGCCAAACGGTCGGATCGTCCCACACGCCCCCGCATTTGGTAAAGCTGGGAAAGGCCGAAATGATCCGAATCATAAACAATGATTGTATTGGCATTGGCAACATCCAGCCCGTTTTCAATAATACTGGTACACAAAAGCAGATTGTAGTGTCCTTCATAAAAATCGAGCATGACGTCTTCCAAAAGATCATCCGACATTTTTCCATGGGCAACGCCGATTTTCGCCTCCGGCGCCAAGGCTTTCAGTTCGCTGTGTATTCGTTCGATACTTTCAATACGGTTGTATACAAAATAAACTTGTCCGCCCCGTTTGATTTCCTGGCGAATAGCCTCGGCGATCAAAGCCGGTCGGTATTCCACCACATAGGTCTGTACCGGCAGGCGATCTTCCGGCGCACTTTCGATAGAACTCATATCCCGAAGTCCGGCAAGGGACATGTGCAGTGTACGGGGAATGGGCGTCGCTGTCAACGTAAGAACATCCAAGCCCACACTCCATTTTTTCAACCGTTCTTTCTGCGCTACCCCGAAGCGCTGCTCTTCATCTATAATGAGCAGCCCCAGATTTTTGAACATTACATCGGCCTGCAAAAGACGATGAGTTCCGATCAGAACATCTACCGAACCCTCTGCCGTTTTTTGCAACGTTGCCCGCTGTTCGGCCGGAGTCCTGAAGCGACTCACCACGCCGACCGACAAGCCGAACCCGGCAAAGCGGCTTGAAAACGTCTGAAAGTGTTGTTGGGCCAAAACGGTGGTAGGCACCAGAACCGCGACCTGCTTGCCGCTCATTACCGCCTTGAAGGCTGCACGCAAAGCTACTTCCGTCTTGCCGAACCCAACATCCCCGCACAGCAGCCTATCCATAACCAGAGGCTTTTCCATATCCGCCTTGATTTCGGCCACAGCTGCCAATTGATCCGGTGTTTCCTCAAATGGAAAAGAGTCTTCAAATTCTTCCTGCCATGGCGTATCCGGCAAAAATGCAAACCCCAGGGTCATACTGCGCCGTGCATATAGCTCAAGCAATTCACGGGCAAGATCTGCAACGGCCGCTTTGGCGCGCGCCTTGGTTTTAGCCCAGTCCGTTCCTCCCAACCGTGACAATTTGGGAGCTTCGCCTTCGGAGCCGATATATTTTTGCAGCAATTGAACCTGATCGGTCGGCACATACAACTTATCATCCGCTGCATACCGAATATGAAAATAGTCCCGATGAACTCCATTCAGTTCAATTGTTTCCACGCCCACATATTTTCCGATCCCGTGAGAAACATGCACCACGTAGTCGCCGGCCTTGAGATCGGAATAATCAGCAATACGGCGGGCTTGTCCTGAACGACTGCGTCGTTGAAGTTTAAGCCTGCCCTTGATTTCTTTTTCTGTAACTACAGCCAACCGGTCTTCCGGCAATTCAAACCCGGACGACAAATTGCCGGTCATCATGAAAACTCCGGATGTCGTCATCTCGTCCGCCATGGTCACGGCTTGAATTTTAACGCCCTGCTGTATCAGATTTTCTTTCAGAACAGCCGCAGATTGCACATTGGACATCATCAATACGATCTGATAGTTTCGTTCCTGCCATGACACAAGATCATTGACCAAAAAATCGGCCTTTCGATGATAAGGCGGAATTCCTCGGGTCGCAAGACCTATCGAAGAAGGATATTCTCCTGCATTACCTGTCGGCGCCAGCATGGAAAAGAAATAAGTTTGCAGTTCTTCCATCGCCTGTTTTTTTAATTCATTCCAGTGCACGCTGCGCGCTGCAACGGATTCATCCGACTGCCGCAATCCCTCTATTGCTTCCCCGAGTCGGGCGGGTTCATCAAAAATCACGGCTGCAGTCGGCGGCAAATACGAAAGCACGGTCCCATCCGCCGGCAACTCCGCCGCATCGACAGACGGGAGCAAGGCTACGGTTTCCAACGTTTTGACAGACCGTTGAGTCACAGGATGAAACTCCCGAATGGAATCTACCACATCGCCAAAAAGTTCAATTCGTATCGGCATTTCCATATTGACTGAAAAAATGTCAATAATGCCGCCTCGATTACTAAAATGCCCTACCGAATCCACCCGGTCAACCCGCTCATAACCAAACTCAACCAACCGGGACAGGAGACTTTCCCGATCCAGGTCTTCTCCCAGCTGAAAGGTGCAACTGTTTTTATAAAACAACCGGGGAACCGGTACAAGCATGGCCGCCGCTTCCGCCGTAGTCAGGACAATGACGGGTTCGCCTGAATTCATCCGGGATAAAGCTTCCGTTCGTTGCCGAGCCAATTCCAGGCTGCGGGCCACTGCTTTCACAGAAGTTGGGTCGCTGACAGGCAATTCAAGCACGGTGCGCTCCGGACATAAAAAATTCAGATCATTACGGTAGATCTCCAAGGCATCCCGGGTAACGGCCACAATCAGTATGGGAGCTTCCCTTACTTCAGCCAAGAGAGCCGCCAGTGCGCTGCGAACTACTCCCGAAAGGCCATGCACCGCTACGGGTTCGTGTTTCTTTCGTCGAAACAGAGCCGCAATTTTGCCGATATTTTCCGTGTTACTCACGCTGTGAAGAAGTGTATGCATTTGTTCCTTTCCACGCCGACAAGGGCCTCGGCGACGCCGAAGCCCTTTAGCTATTCCTTTTCCTGTGAAATCAGTATATCACAAAGCAAAGAATGCTCCGTTAAAAATGCTCTTACAGATTAGCCTTTTTCCAGTCATCCAAAAAACGCTGAATTCCCGCATCCGTCAACGGATGGTTCACCATCGACAGCAGCACTTTATAAGGAACGGTCGCGATATGAGCTCCGGCCAAAGCTGCCTGTGTAACATGCATGGGATGCCGGATACTGGCGGCAATAACTTCGGTGTCAATGCTATGAATGGCAAAAACATCGGTGATCGTCTTCACCAAATGAACGCCTTCTTCGCTGATATCATCCAGCCTGCCCACGAAAGGGCTGACAAATACTGCACCCGCCCGGGCAGCCATCAAGGCCTGATTGGTAGAAAAAACAAGCGTCACATTGGTTGGAATATTTTCTTCCGATAATGCATGTACGGCTTTTAGTCCTTCCAGGGTCATGGGAACCTTGACAACAACATTCTCGGCAATAGCCGCCAGTTCCCTGCCTTCCGCAATCATTTCCGGCGCTGTCGTTCCAATCACTTCGGCGCTGACCGGCCCTTCAACAATTTCGCAAATCTCTCGGATAACCGAATGAATATTTTGCTTTTCTTTGGCAATAAGAGAAGGATTGGTGGTAACCCCGTCCAAAAGCCCCCATTGCGCCACCTCTTTTATTTCTTCCATGTTGGCGGTATCCAAGAAAAACCGCATGCCGAGTCCCCCTTTCCACTCATTCAATCCACTTATCTAGCCCGTGGCCGCAAATCATCCCGCAACAGTCTATCCGGTTGCGGCGCCAACGGTAACGCCTTTCCTGCAGGAACCATCGGTTGATCGAATAAATTTTCTCCCGAAACAGCCGCCGACTTTTCAACCACTTTCTGTCCAATCACCAATTGATATACATCCTTGCGATTATCCCAGATAAAAAGCATTTCATGCCGATTGCCTGAAAGAACCAGTTGCTGAACAACCTGTCCATTTTTCAGCAAGGTGGCGTGCAGGCCGCTTTCCCAATATCGTACGGGAACTTTCAGCGTTAGTTTGTGTCTATGTGCTTTGTCCACCGGAATATTCCGGCCCAAAAAATCAAGCGCGAGTTCCACTCCGGCAGCGGATTCCTTTTGTAACGGACCCGGCAAAACGATCGGCTCCGGCCAATAATAATCCAAATACTCACGCACTAACGTAGTCGCTGTTCCAAAATGAAGAAGTCCCCGTTGCACAAACTCCTTTTTCAAAAAACCCAGATGTTCGTCTAATGCCTGATAGTGCTTGCCAACCGTACTTTTCCAGCCCTGTGATCCCATAATGAACATCGCATGGGAAAATCCGACGATGGAATGTACGCCGGCGCGCACCTTCCCATTGTCAACAAATTCATTGATTCCCTGACGAACTTTTTGGTTCAAAACTGCTGCGCTGTCAATATCATACATGATAAGCTGTCGCGGTGTCGGGCGAAACTCCACAAGTCCGAGTCTTTTCAAGTCTGTGGCCGGTGCGTTGATATCATCCTGAGGCGTCAGGTATAATGCTTTGCCGTAATCGCCCGAGGTAAGACCTCCCGCATTGCCGTCAGCGTCAGTATTGCCCCAGAGTCCTGCCGCACGATAAGCGCGAATGCTCATAGCTTCGGATTCCGAGCCATTGCCGAAATCAAACGACCCTGTCCTGGCTGTCAATATTTCTCCCGTTGGGTAATGTATTGTGAGTTGTGTCAATTCCTTCAAATGATGAAATAGAATTCCGGTCCGTGTTCCTCGTTGGCCGGCGTCACCTTCAACGGGAAACGAGTGCGCCCAGCCGTGCCGCATATGATTCGCCCAAAATCCATCCGTTGCCGCATTATATGACAAGACATTGCCCGGCACTGCAGGATCGTAATCCGAATGAAGATGCAAAGCATATTCATGCCCATGCTTGGACTCTACACGCACGGATTGCCGCACCTGATCCAGCACCGTGCGCCATGTCGGCTTTGTTGAAAGAGTTGCAGCCCATTCTCCAGCCGCCATTGCAGGCATGGCAAGATAATGCGTCCAAAAAGCGCCATGTTTTTCGGCAATCCGGTTCAGTGCTTCTGCTTTGCCGATCAGCTGCACCTGAAATTCCTCGGCATCCAGCCATCCATTCTGGTTGCCCCAGGCTGTGGGATATCCGGCGGCATCCATTGGTTCCAGATCTTCCGTCATGACATAGTAAATTTTCCCAGGTGACGGATCCGTCACATCAATCCGGGCGACCGACGGCGCTACGGTTTTATTAATGCTCAATTGCAAGTTCCACGGTTGTCCCAAATTCACCGCCGATGAACGTTGCGCCTTAACCTTCCACGATAAAGAACACGTTTCGCCTACTGCAAGCCGACGTACTTTTTGTTCCACATTTTCCAAAACAACCAATCCATAACCATAGGGTTCCAGCAAACGGACCGTCAGGTTTTCCAATACCCGATCCGTCACATTAACAATATCCGAGACAAGGGTAAAAGTTTCTCCCTGCAAGGCTTTGGGCGGAACAGCCCGCCAGACGATTTTGGCGCCCTCCACTTGGGAAGCGGTCGATTTCAGTTCAGTAATTAATGCATGCTGTCCGTTTCCCGCTTCCACGCTAACCCGATAGTGGGCAATCGCTTCCGGAAGAAAAGAAGAAACCTGCGTGGAAAAAAGCTCAGAAGGACGAATCTTTGCCTGAACCCATCCTCCCTGATAATTGTTGGCCAATCTCCGGTCAATCCAGACTGCCTTGTCCTTTTTATCCGGCATACTCCCTGTAAAGACATAGCCCACTGTCGCAACTGTCCGGCCATCTTTTCCGACCGCTGTAATATTCATCCGTCCGGTTCCCTGTGTGGAAAGAAATTGAAACCGATAGTTCAGTTCATCGTCCAGTCCATCAACATCCAGAAAATACTCAGTTCGCGCACCAATGCCCGCCGCCATCTCCAGCGCCTGCGGCGCAAGCAAGCCGGCTCCCGTTACGATGCGGTGAAACGTATCCGTACCTTCCGTGACCAAATGACTCGGCAGATTCCACTCATTCTTTTCTCCTGCCGACAACTCTTGCAGACCTGCAACGGCCTGATACTTCCCGGTCGCCGGCAATTGTCCCGTGACCGGAGTGGAAAATATCGTCGGAAACGAGTGACACCCGCTCATTACAAATATACTTGTCAATATGAAAAAGACCAGTGATTTATGAATCATAATCTCATGCTATCTGAGCTGGGGCGCAGATATTGGATTCACTCCCCGAAAGGCGGTTCCTTCCCCTCGCAACAAACGTCCAGCCATACTATCCAACAAGGATTGCCCGCCTGATCCAAAAAGTGCTTCCCACAGTCCGGTGTGACCATACTCACGGGTTAATGGCTTACCGACGATGCCGGCCATTTTAGCCGCCGCATTTACAGCATCCTCCATCGTCCCCATCTCGTCGACCAACCCCAAGCCTCGAGCCTGTCTTCCCGTATAAATCCTGCCATCCGCCAATTGCCTGACTTTTGTCGGGTTCATTTTCCGTCCTTCCGCCACAACGTCGACAAATTGTTCATACAGATCATCCACCATCTCCTGTAGAATGGCCCGTTCCTGCTCGGTCATCGGGCGCTCCGGCGACAGCATGTCTTTATAGGGACCGCTTTTAATTTTTTCGCCATGTACGCCGATTTTCTTGAACAATTCTTCCCAGTTGGCATAGGGAATATATATACCGATACTGCCGGTGATGGTTCCCGGATTTGCGTATATCCGGTCACAAAGAGCAGCAATCCAGTATCCGCCCGAAGCGGCAATGTCTCCCATGGAGGCGACGACTATTTTACCGGTCGCCCGCAACTTCTTCAGTTCTTCCCCGACTTCCTGCGAAGCAGGAGCGCTCCCGCCCGGACTATTGATACGGATTACAACGGCGCGGACTTCTGCGTCATCGCGGGCAGACTGAATTTGACGAATCACGGAATCCGCGCCGCCGCCATCTCCCCAGAAACCGGCTGCCCCTCGCCCGCCGGCAATCACGCCTTCCACATATATAACCGCTACCCGTTCCGGTTGCTCAAGCGGATGAAGCAACCATATTCCGAGTAAAATCAATACCAAGCCACTCAATAGAAAGAACCCAACAGATTTTTTGCGTCTCACGCAAGTTCCTCCTGTAAAAAACTGTTGGGAGGTTCCCAACAGTTTGAATGCCCGTGAAATAATTACCGTTTTTCACCATACTTCAGCGCCGCCGCGACAAAATCGCGGAACAGCGGATGAGGTTTGGTCGGACGCGACTTGAATTCCGGATGGAACTGAGTACCCACAAACCAAGGATGGTCTTTAATCTCGACGACTTCGACCAACCGGTCATTCGGCAAGGTCCCGCCCAGTACCAGCCCCTGGCTGGTCAGTTTCTCGCGGTAAGCGTTGTTAAACTCGAATCGGTGGCGATGACGCTCGTAAATAATTTCATCCTGATAGGCAGCATATGTCAACGTATCCGGCATCACTTTACAGGGATAAATGCCCAGACGCATCGTGCCGCCCTTGTCGACTACCGTCGCCTGTTCCGGCATCAGATCAATAACCGGGTTCTCCGTCAATGGATCAAACTCACTGCTGTGCGCTCCATTTATTCCACAAACGTGGCGGGCAAATTCGATCACGGCGCATTGCATGCCGAGGCACAGCCCAAAAAACGGCACCTTGTTTTCCCGCGCGTACTGGATAGCCCGGATTTTCCCCTCGATACCGCGGTCGCCAAAACCACCCGGAACCAAAATTCCGTCCACATCTCCCAGATATTTGGCCAGATCGCCGTTGCAGCTTTCCACATGCTCTGCATCCACCCATTTGATCTGAATGGAGGCGCCCAAAGGAATTCCTGCATGTCGCAGCGCTTCGGTCACGCTCATATAAGCGTCCGGCAGGGCTACATATTTACCGACGACTGCAATGGTCACGGATTTTGTCGGATGAAGAATTTTCTCCACCATCGCCTTCCAGTCCGCCATATCTTCTTCGCCGGCTTGAAGGTTCAGTTTCTCAAGTACAATCCGGTCAAGTCCTTCTTCCTGCAGCACCAGCGGCACCTGATAGATGGATTGGACCGTGCGGTTCTGAATCACCGCTTCCAAATCAATATCACAGAACAGCGCCATTTTTTCCCGCATATCCGTGGAAATCTCATGTTCAGTCCGGCAAACAATAACATCCGGTTGAATGCCTATGCTGCGGAGCTCTTTGACACTATGCTGGGTAGGTTTCGTTTTTAATTCGCCGGCGGCGGCGATATAAGGGATCAAGGTCACATGGATATACAAGGTGTCGTCTTTACCGACTTCCTTGCGCACCTGACGAATGGCTTCGAGAAAAGGTAAACTCTCAATATCGCCTACAGTACCGCCGATTTCGGTAATCACAAAATCAGCATTATCCTCACGTCCCACACGATAGATGCGTTCCTTGATCTCATTAGTAATATGCGGAATAACCTGCACTGTGCGGCCAAGATAATCGCCCCGGCGTTCCTTGTTAATGACCGACCAGTAAATTTTACCGGCTGTCACATTGGAACTTTTGGAAAGATTGATATCGACAAAACGCTCATAGTGTCCCAAGTCGAGGTCGGTTTCACCGCCGTCGTCAGTAACGAATACTTCTCCATGCTGATAAGGGCTCATAGTCCCCGGGTCAAAGTTAATATATGGATCAAATTTCTGAATGGTGACTTTCATGCCCCGGCTTTTCAGCAGGCGCCCCAGTGAAGCCGCTGTAATTCCTTTGCCCAGCGAAGATACCACGCCGCCGGTAACAAATATGTATTTAGGCATTTTAGTCGCCCCCTCCTGTTCTGTTTCCGTATTACTATTACTCATTTTGCGCCGGCTCATCATTGTCATTCTGGAATGTCGCTTCCGTTTCATCTTGCTGCTGAATTTCCTTCAGCTTCGTCCGCCGAATCTCGACGGTTTCATCCAAAACCGCAACGGAAGGTTCATCGGTGCGTCCGGCGCTACGCGGCAACGGAACCCACTCCGTCAGTCCCCAATATCCCTTGCCTTTAAATGTAAAACGACTGTCCATATTGACTTGGGTGTGCAATTCCGCCATCGCCTGAGTCATCAGATAAGAGGGCACCTGTTTGATTTTCAGGACTTCGGTCAGCAAATCGCGGAAATAGAGGTCGGTCTTTCGGTCTTTTAGAATACGGTAGGCCAGATCAACGGCCGCCATTGTTTTTTCCGTTTCTTCCATCATTAACCCTCCATCTATAGTAGTAAAAGTTCTATTTGCGGCAGGCCATCCCCTGCCCGGTTTCGCATTGAATCTTCTTTTGCGGTTACATTTTTTCCGGTGCTTCTACACCCAAGAGCCCCAAGCTGTGGCGAAGTACATGACGGGTTGCCTTGACCAGCGCCAGTCGCGCCGTCGTCAGTTCGGGTTCAACGCCGAGTACGCGGCAGCCATTGTAGAAGGAATGAAACAATCCCGCCAGTTCATGTGCATAACGGGCAATCCGGTGCGGCGCCCGGTCGCGGGCAGCGGCGGTGATTTCTTCCGGATAGTCGCCGAGTTTGCGGATAAGCTCAAGTTCAAACTCTGTGGACAGCCGGGATAAGTCTGCATTGTTACTGTCATCCAGACTAATTCCCGCTTCCGTCATCTGACGGAAAATGCTGGAGATGCGGGCATGCGCATACTGCACGTAATATACGGGGTTTTCGTTGGAATGAGATTTGGCCAGATCCAGGTCAAAATCCAGCTGGCTGTCCAATGACCGCATGATGAAGAAGTACCGCGCCGCATCCCGTCCGACCTCTTCGATGAGTTCAGTCAGCGTGACTCCCTGACCTGTACGTTTCGACATCTTGACCAGTTCGCCGCCCTGATAAAGGGAAACCATCTGTAGAATCAAAACTTCAAGCCGGTTTGGGTCATAGCCCAATGCTTCCATGGCAGCTTTCATGCGGGGAATATACCCGTGGTGGTCAGCTCCCCAAATATTGATGACCCGCTCAAACCCACGGCGAAATTTGTTGTCATGATACGCGATATCTGAAGCAAAATATGTTGGAATTCCATTATCCCGGATAATAACCCGATCCTTATCATCACCGAATGCCGTGCTGCGCAGCCAGAAAGCGCCATCCTTGTCGTAGGCGTGTCCCTCTTCCCGGAGCTGAGTGCAAACAGTCGTTACGGCATCTTTTTCAAACAGGGATCTCTCGCTGAACCATACATCAAAAGTAACTCCAAAAGACTCCAGATCTTCTTTCAATGCCGCCAGTTTCTCGTCCAGGGCAATCTGTTTAAAGACCTCACGGCGTTCCGTTGGAGCCATTAACAAATATCGGCTACCGGCATTGTCAATAATCCGCTGTGCAGTATCGATAATATCCCGACCGTGATATCCCTCTTCAGGAAATTCAATACTCTGTCCCAAGAGTTCCAGATATCGCGCTTCTACGGAAAGAGCCAAGTTATCAATTTGGTTGCCGGCATCATTGATATA
>CAZSRN010000019.1:0-14683 GCA_964609115.1 uncultured Veillonellaceae bacterium
TTCTCCCATGGGCTTTCTCCCTCAGTCATCCCTGTAGGACTTGCGCAGTTCTGCAAATTCCCTACGCCGTGCAATAAAATCCGCCTTAATTCTTTCCAGACGATTTGCATGCTCGGTCATGCCTGCCGCTGAATAACGAAAGATCTCCGGCGTATTCCAAATAAAATCAATCGAACTCTTTTGCGCGTCCGCATTTCCGCAGACTTTTCCCATAGCACCGCAAATCGCACATCGAATCCCGCCATTTTTTGAAATTCGGATGAGCCCGCTTCCACAAAAACCGCATGCAATATCTTCTGAATTTGTCGACTGGTGAGTCGCTGAATCGCAATGTATGTTGTTTCCCGCTTGCACACACGGCAATAATAAAGCCGCAACCTTTCTTGCCGCCGCCAAAATTTCCGGTCGGACTACTTCCCCGGGATTCGCGGCGTGAACCGGCAATACACCCACAACGTCCAAATGCAAAAACCTTGCAATGCTGACCGTGGCTTCGATTCCGTACCCTTGCCAACCTTCCACTCCGTAGGGCACGGCGACTACACACCTACGTCCGGCATACTCGCCTGCCTCGTTCAAAACACTAATAAGTCGATCACATAACAGTTTCAATTTTGTATGCATACCAAGAAAATACACGGGTGATGCAAGAATAATGGCGTCCGCAGCTCTGACCTCTTGCAACAAAGTTTCAAAATCATCTTGCACCACACATTTTTTCCCTACCGGCAAGCAGGCGTAACACGCACGGCATGGTTCAATATTGAAATCAGCCAGCCGAACAAACTTTTTTTCAACACCCTCCGGTAACGATGCCAGCATTTCTTTGGCCAAGATCTCCGAATTTCCTATTTTCCGAGCCGATCCACTAATCGCCAGAACTTTCATATACAATTTCTCCCGTTCCATTGATGTTGTTCTTTTCTACTTTTCAGGCAAAAAATCCTGTCTGCACCGAACTTCCTAAAAAAGCTCTTCTCCTCATGTCACATTGACATTAATTTGGATAAGGGGCTATAATTATCACATTATGAATTCGTGCGATTTTTCTGGAATATGTAAGGATTACAGGGAAATTGCAGGGAAAAGGAAGGAGATTTTTATGGCAGAATATCCGGAAAAAAACAGGTCCGCCTCAGAGTATCTGGAAATGTTGGCCGAACTGGTTCCTTATTTTAATGATATCATTGCCGGCGACATCGGTGTATCCGTCATACGTGACGGCAAATATATCGCCTATTACCCAGCCGCAGCCCTTGATTTAAAAAACAAAATCGGAGATCCTGTAAAAGGACGGGTTAGCATAGAATGCCTGGAAACCGGAAAAAACATTACAACTGTGATTTCTCGGGAAAAATCCGCCTATGGGGTCGCATATGTAGCTTGTGCATTGCCTTTTAAGGATGGTAATACGGTTGTTGGTTGCGTTACCACAACACAAACAGTAGAAAAACAAGATAAAATAGTACACATTGGCAGTGAATTGGCGGCTTCCTCACAGGAACTCAATGCCGGCATGGAAGAATTATCCGCCAGCTCAACAGAAGTTGCCGGCACTACGGAAGAGCTAACCCGGTTGAGTCAGGAAGTGGCCAAAGCTGCACGCCAAATGGACGAAGTCGTCTCGTTTATTAAAAACATTGCCGGACAAACCAATCTGCTGGGCCTCAATGCCGCCATCGAAGCGGCTCGTGTCGGCGAACAGGGACGCGGATTTGGGGTTGTAGCCGAAGAGGTGCGAAAACTTGCCTCTTCAAGCGCCGAGTCCGTCAAAACCATTACCCAGTCATTGCAGCAAATTCAGATTTCAATTGATACGTTATCCAGCAAGTTGAGTACGATTGACAAAAATGTTGGCGAACAGTCCACCGCTATTGGAGAAATGGCCAAATTCAGTCAAAATCTTGCGGTGTTGGCTGCAGACCTGTCACAAGTTGCTTCTACCTTGTTTGATGACTGAGTTTGAATACTCCGTGATTTTTTATCAAATGGCGGTTTTTCTTTTACCCACCATATTTGCCTGCTTTGTTATCAACAACGCAGGCTTTTCTCTTGTCATGCTCCGACAGATATTGTAAAATGTCAACGTATGCAGTGCAAATGTTCAATATAAAAGGAGTCTTGCCAATGCGCCCATTTTCAAAGCTTACCCACGGTCTTCTCGGTCAACCGATGCTGGAAATTCTCAACACGGTTACAGCGATGGAAGCCGCAGGTCGCAAAGTTTACCGTTTCGAGGTCGGCGACTCTGATTTTGATGCACACCCCCACATTATCGAAGCAACCAAAGCCGCTTTGGATGCCGGCCATACCCGGTATGTCAACTCTATGGGAATTGACCCGCTGCGCCAATCCATCCGCAATTACATTGAACACGGTTGGGGGTTCCGGCCAGATCTGGATCAGATCGTTGCGATGCCCTCCAACAGTGTCATTGATTTTACCGTCCGTTGTCTGGTGGATCCCGGCGAAGAAGTGATCTTCCCCGATCCCGGGTTTCCTTCCTACTTTGCCGTCACCAATTATCTCGGCATTCAGGACGTGCGGGTGCCTGTTTACGAATCCAATGGATTCCGCTTGAATCCAGATGATTTGGAAGCTAAAATTACGGATAAAACGAAACTGATCATTGTAAACACGCCACAAAACCCGACTGGAGCGGTAATGACCGCTGAAGAAGCGAAACAAATCGCTGCGATTGCGAAAAAATACGATCTTTGGCTTCTCAGCGATGAAATGTACTCGGAAAATCTATATGAAGGGTTGCGCCATTCTTCGCCCGCTTCCGTCGATCAGTGCCGGGAACGCACTATTATCCTTCATGGTTTCTCCAAAGGTTTTTCGATGTCAGGCTGGCGACTTGGATATGCGGTCGGCCCGGCGGCACTCATGGCCAAAATGGGACTTATGTTCCAGACCATTTATTCTTGTGTTCCTCCTTTTATTCAATACGCCGGAGCCAGCGCACTTGAGGGAGACCGTTCACTTCTACAAGAGCGGATGACTTTCTACGAACACCTTCGGGATGTCATGGTCGGCGCTCTGAATGAAATTCCCGGAATTTCCTGCCCCGCTCCGAAAGGTTCCATTTATGCTTTCCCCAATATTCAGGGAACTGGGCTCAGCAGTAATGAATTTGCCAAAACCGTTCTGGAAAAAGCCGGTGTTGCAGTCGTTCCTGGTCCGTGCTTTGGACCTCGCGGAGAAGGTTATGTCCGTTTTTGCTATCTGCGCGAAGAATCCATGTTGCGGGAAGCCTGTGAAAAAATGAAACAGGTGCTGTCCAAATAATTTTTTGTTTTCACAAAAATGCGTCCGGGTTATCCCGGACGCATTTTTTACGTCTGCAAACTTCAAACTATTTCGATTTGGAGCTCAGCCTTTCCCTTTGGAGACTACCGGAATCGTCAGCAACAATAACGTTCCTCCGATCATCAGCAGTGCTGCCGCAACGATTGCAGGCGCAAGTGATCCTGTCTGATCGCGCAAAAAACCGGAAACGACCGGTGCTATTACTGCAGAAAACATGATGGAACCGTTGAAAATTCCTACGGAAACTCCGGTTAACCCCGGGTGCCGCTTTTCGACGATATCGGCGGACCATGCGATCATTGACGGAACAAAGGCCGTATTGCTGAGCATCCCGAATAAAACCAACATCCCAATCAATACAGCATGGTTCTCCAGAAACGACAAAAGCAACAATACCATAGCCGAGGACGGCAGTACAAAAGCAGCCACTTTTTTTCGTCCGATCCGGTCCGCCAATCGTCCCCAAAACATAGAAGCCGGAATTGCGCTCACCGCCATCAGTCCCGTATAAAAGCCAGCCGCTCCCAGTGAAAAGCCCCGTTCCACTTTAAGAAAAGTGGGTCCCCAGGTTACGGCAACCCAGAAACCATATAACGCAGTAAAGGTAGTAAGATTGATCCGCCATAAATCCCAGTCCAATAAAATGGCCCGATACTGCGCCAGCATCGGTGCCGGCGCGCCCTTCGTATCCGGTAAATAAATATAAAACAAAACCAACACCAACACGGTTGGCAATGCCACAATCAAAATCGGCAACCGGATACTATGAAACATTTCATAAACTGTTCCGCCAATTGTCATTCCCGCCAACAAACCCAACGCCATGCCGGTGCCGATCAATGCCGAGCTGAAAGCTCGCCGTCCGGGTTCAGTTTTTTGCACCATCATGCCAAATGAAGATGGATAAAAACCGCCGGCCCCAAATCCGTTCACCGCCATGCACAGCACCATCGCTGCATAATTTCCCACTACCAGCCCCAGCCCGATGGCTCCAATCGCCGCGATTGCATACGTCCATACCATGACTCGCTTCATGCCGAACCGGTCGCCCAATATACCCGCCGGAACTTGCAACAAAAGATAGGCGAAAAAATAGCTTCCCGTCAGCCAGCCCGCGTCAGCCGAAGACAGTGAGTATTCGGCTGCAATAATCGACAACAGGGGATATATAACCGTCCGGTTAGCGTAAGTTACCGCCCAACCAGCCGCCAGAACCAATAACATCATATACCCGTTTACTCCTCATCAACGCATACCCTGCTTTTCTCGTTTGTCAGGAATTATCCTGCCGAGATCTCGCAACAGCTATTTTTACAAATGACAGCACCAGTAAAGAAAAAAATGTAATTGTGTTCGCCACAAACACGGAAGGACTGCCCACACAATATCCATAAACCAGCCACAAAAAAACGCCGGAAGTCATCATAATGAGCCAAGCCCACGAAAGATCGCCGGCTGACCGGCTGCGTACCGTCTTTACCACTTGTGGGAAAAAAGCACAGGTCGTCAATAACCCTGCAACGATGCCAATCCATTCTTTCGTCCATTCCATTATCCTGTTGATTCCCCCATACACTCCAGTGAGTTGTAGTTGCTTCAGTACGGCGTCCTGCGAAAAAAATCCCAAATCAGGCGGCTTGCGTCAATATCTCGTGAAGTTTTGCCAATAAACCGTTCCGGCAAGTACTGGTATCCTCCCGGCCAGGTGTGCCCCCCTCCCTGAACCTCGACGAGAAGCACTTCCTTCTTGTCCGAACAATGTAAAAAAGCCTCTTGGCGGACTTGGGTTCCATCCTGTCGATCAAGGTCAGGCTGCTGTACAACTACGGTTTTTCCGCTGCATCGACTGTTTTTCGACCAGAATTCGACAGTAGCGCGGACCGACAATACCTTGCCAAACTCTTCAAAACCTGCAACTGCGCCCCCGTTCCAAGGCACAATCGGGTCCTCCGTCCCATGAATGATCATCACCGAAACAGCGTTTGAAGGTTTGCAAGTGCTGGCCAGTTTTTCCGGCAGGCTGCCGGCAATCGTCGCAATGCCGGCTACCCGATCCGAATATTCGCAAGCCATTCGTTGCGCCATCATTCCGCCGTTTGAAATTCCAACCACATATACTTGTCTCCTATCAATTATATGGGCTGCCGCCAATTGATCCACAATCGTCAGCAAAAATCCGGCATCGTTGACAGTCCCGCCTTGTTCGTTCCAACGCCGTTCCAATGCATCCGGATATATAACGACAAACTTTTCTTTATCGGCGAGTTGTTCGAACCCCCGTTGCGTCACCGCCATCATATCCTCCCCGCTGCCCGCGCTGCCATGCAGTACGAACAGCAATGGCGCCGGTTTGTATTGATCCATTCCCGATGGAATGTATGTCCAGTAATTGCGTATCTCACCGTCAATTGTTGTTTTTGACGCCGTCAATCCGTTGGGAGCAGCGCCGGCCTGTCCACTATATGCCATTAGCATAAAAAAACACAATACCGTTATAATCCGACCCATTGATGATTCATCTCCCTTCCTGCGCGTAGCAAACCCATACGGCAGTCATAACTCGAACCGGCTTATTTTCCTGCGGTTGCCATGCCGGTTCAAACCGCCAATGCGCAACACTTTCTCTAGCCGCTTCATCCGCAGCTTTCACTCCACTGGAGCGGCGGATAATGATTTTGCCAACCTGACCATCTTCCAGCACTTCGACAACCAGCAATACATTTCCCGACCATCCGGCAGGCGTGAACGTTCCCGGCAGTTGAACCGGCATTCGATCCCTAATGCGCGGAGGAACCAATGCGTACCCCGTAGAAACTCCTCTCATCGGATCTTCGGAAGAAAGAACCGATGCCGTGGATTGTGTCGAAGAAGGCGGTCGTTTCTCTGTCGACGCCCGCTTTTCCAGCTGGCCTGTCCCGGCGGATATTCCGGATGTTGCTTCCACCGTTCCCGTTTTGGTCTTGTTTTCAGCCGTTGCGGGTTTTTCTCCGGCGGCGTCTGTCAGCGTGGGTGATTTTGTCTCGTCGCCCCCTGCCGCAGCGGCGGACGCAGGAGTTGGAACGGGATGGTTCTGTAACTCGGCGGGCCCAGCCGTCATCCTTGTGTTGTTGTGTTTAGGAACGCTGTCTTTCCCTGTCTCAGGGGCTGTCCATGTCCACTCCACTTCAGTTTCCCAAAAGGGAGACTTTGGCGGGCCCATGATCAGCAAAAACATTCCCATTGCCAACACATGAACAAGTATCGAGCCGGCAAGGGCAATACTCCATGGATGAAATCCCGGTGATTTCCGGTTCACGGCGCCGACTCCACTGCAACCGTCAGCCGTTGTACCCCCATCTTGCGCAGTGTATTCATCACATCCACCACTTTTCCATAAGCAACGGAACGATCAGCCCGAAGAACGAAATGTGTCTCAGGCGCCCTTAAAATCTCAGCCCGGATTTTCCCCTCCAAATCAATCCAGGCAACCGTAGCGTCACCATAGCGTATACTACCATCCGCCAGCACTGTAACCGGCGTAGTTTGCCGAGTGTCGAGTTCAGCGGTTGTCGCCCCCGGCAATACGACCGGCAGCGTTTTTTGTTCTACCATGAACATCGTGCTCATCATGAAAAAGACCAACAAAAAAAAGATAATATCTATCATCGGAATGATCATTAAGCGAGGATTTTCGCTAATCCTCCGTTCCCTCAATTTCATGATCGGCGCTCCGGTGACGCTGCCAAAATCATGGCGGCAACTTCTTCCGTATCATTCAGAATACTGTCCAGTCGGCTACGAAAATAAGCCAAAAGGATCAATGACAATACTGCCACACACAAGCCGGCAGCCGTTGCCACCAAAGCCTCGCCGACCCCGCCGGTAATCGCGAACGGTTGCCCAGAGCGCAGGTTCAATACATTAAAGGCCCGAATCATGCCGATAACAGTCCCCAGCAAACCCAGCAGCGGCGCCAACGTCACCATCAAATTTAAAATATCAAGCCGTTGGCGCAACCGTGCAGCTCCGCGGTTTGCCACACTTTCCATAGCATCTTCCACCGCCCGGGTTCCTCGTTCTGCCTGGCTCAATCCCGCTATTGCAACGCTGGCGGGCAGGTTTTCATATTGCCGAATTTCAGACAAGGCCATCGCCCATTCTCCTGCCGCCAAACTTGTTTCCAACTGCTCCCGCATCGGTTCCACTCCGACGGTTGCACGTTGGAAAACGCGATATCGATCGATTGCCACAGCGACTGCTACAATCGAACCGGCCAGCAGCAAGGGCATTACAAACCCGCCTTTTTCAAATAATCTCCAGAGTTCTCCCCATGTATCCATCGTTTCCCTCCCCGTCACCGATTAGCGACTTATGGCGGCATCGGAATAAAACTGCCACACCGCAAAATCCTGACAACCATAGGTTGTCATTTTGCCCCGAATCATTGCCTGCCCCGCACCGATCATCAACCGGCCTTCCAGATCCACCATGCGGTAACTAAGATCCGCCGGTTGTATCAACCAGCGATCCTGTTTTAAAACAATTATTCCTGAAGTAGGATTTAAAGAGCCGGTCAGGCGAAAAGAGCCGGTCGGCACGGTTGGATTATCCGGATCCGCCGAAAAGTTGAACTCCGCTTCCACCAGATTCTCTCCAGCGGCCAACGGGCGCAGCATAAGTTGCAAGCGAGTGAGTCCCTGATTGCAGACATACGATCCATACCACGGCGCAGCAAGCAGCAATTGCCAGCGTTCTGCCGAAATCATCCGCGCTTCACCCGAAGAAGGCATTACCCAAAGCAATGCCCCGGCCGCTATACAGCAAATCCACTTTTTCATGCGTACATACTCACTTCCTGCGTCAACCCTTCTATTTTTATTATTCGCTCCCTTTGTGCTTTTCCCTTGCGAGCCGGAAACAAGATGGACCGAAACCACGGTTTCGGTCCATCTTGTTTAAAATGCGAGATCTTCATTTTCGTACAGGTATGATTTCCAACCAGTAGCCATCCGGATCTGAAATAAAATAGATTCCCATTGCTTTATTTTCATAACAAATGCAGCCCATTTTTTCATGCATCGCATAAGCCTTATCAAAGTCATCCACCCGAAACGCCAGATGAAATTCATTTTCGCCGAGATTATAAGGTTCTTTACGGTCCTTCAACCATGTCAGTTCCAGCGTGTGCGTTGTTATTCCATCCCCCAGATATACCAAGGTAAAATCCGCTTTTTCAATGCGTCGGATTTCTCTGAGGTTCAATGCTTCTTTGTAAAAAGCCAAACTTTTTTCGAGATTCAAAACGTTAAAATTATTGTGTGCAAAAATGAAGTCCATGCGAGCGCCTCCTTGCATTCTTTTTATTATATTATATCCTATAAGTATTCCACTTGGCATAGGACTGAAGGAAGGAAAGTACCATGAGCAAGATCACACCCCTGTCGTTAGGATTTTCAAATGCAATTCTGGTTCAGGAAACGGGGACCATTTTAGTCGATACCGGCGCACCCGGCGCAATCGAAAAATACCGGACCCTTTTTGCAAAACAAAACTTGTCCCCCTCGGATGTCCAGTTGATCGTCATCACCCACGGCCATACCGACCATTTCGCTCTCGCGCATGAACTGCGCAAGCTCACCGGAGCCCCGGTATTATGCCATACGCAGGCGCTAACTGCCCTGCGCACCGGTAAAAATCCGCCGGTACACCCGCGAAATGAGTTAGGCGAAAGTGTGTTGAAAATGATTTCCGGCAAAGAGCCCGAAGTTTTATATCCTGTTGAACCGGATATTCTAATTGACGCGGAGTACGATCTCTCCTTTTACGGCATCGCGGGCAAAATCATTCCCACTCCCGGTCACAGTTCCTGCTCTTTGTCCGTTCTATTGGAATCCGGCGTGGCTATCGTCGGTGACATGATCGTCTCCTCTCCCTTTACCGGCAAAGCAACCGTCGCGTATTTCGCCGACAACCCTGCCGATTTATGTTCCAGCATCCAGCTTTTGCTTCCCAATGCTCATACTTTTTATAGCGGACATGGAGGCCCTTTCACTCGCATTCAGGTCGAAGAAGCCTTGCAAAATTTTGGCTAGCCTCTATTCGTTTGTTCACTATGCACAAAAAAAAGTGTTTTCTTTATTTTTTCAGACATAGACTTGCTGTTTTTATTTTGCTATGATATAAAAAAGAATAATATTTACTATTATTTGTGTTCAGCAACGAAGCTGGCAGATTAAATATCTGTCGGCTTTTCTATTTTCCGGGTTCTTCTTGCCGCAGCCATTTTCTTATCGATTTTCTCTAGAAAGGATGCAGTGCATTATGCCGCTAAAACTTAAGACTCTTTTTCAATTACCCCAACTAAAAAATCTCAAAATAGTCGGCGGAACTGAGGGTTTGGACCGGGCGCTCCACTGGGTTCACGTTGTAGAATTGCCTGATGTCATGCACTGGACTTTAGGCGGCGAACTTTTATTCATGACTGGAATCGGAATTCGGGACAATTTGGCAATTTTACCCCGCATCGTGGAAGAATGTTCGCACCGTAACGTTTCCGGCTTAGTTCTCAATATAGGTCCGTATATTCCTGCCACTCCGCCTGAAGCGGTAACGTTGGCGGACAAGCTGAACTTTCCTTTGTTTGAGCTTCCCTGGGATGTAAAAATAGTCGAAGTTACCAAGGAAATCTGCAACCATATCATGAGTCAGCAGGTCGAGGAAAAATCGGTTCAGGATATTATCGAAAACATACTGTACGCGGAGTGTTCCAACCCTGAAGTTCTTTCTACCCGTGCCGCCCTCTATGATTATGACCTTAACAAACCCCATCGTGTATTTTTCGTTCGTTACTGCCGAAATCTTCCTTTTAACAAGGCAGACATGGACATGGAGCAAAGAGTGTTGGAGGACAAGCTTAAAATTCAACAAATTGTTCATGACGCCTTTCGTCGGGCGGGAAAAAAAGTGCTTTCCACAAGCCGCTCTGATCGCATCGTCCTGCTGGTACCCTCCGACGGCAGTATGCAGGAAGCTCAACGCATTGAATCAATTGCGCAAAATATACTTCAAACCGCCAAGGAACAGCTGCAAAACATCCCAGTATATATTGGCTGGGGAAATCCTTTTGATAATCTACGGGATGGGAAAAAAAGCATGGAGCAGGCGGAATTAGCTTTAAAAGTTTCCATTACTTCAGGGAAAAAACATTATTTTGGCTACGATGCCCTTGGGTTTTACAAGGTCCTGTTTAACGTCTCCAACCGTCATGAACTGGAAGGATTTCGTCTGGAAGTTCTCGGTCCGCTCAACACCTATGATCAACGACATAAGGGAGAATTGCTTCCAACGCTAACCGCCTTTTTGGAAGATACGGAAAATTTGGGTTTGGTATCCGACAAACTTCATATTCACCGTAATACACTCCGGTACCGAATGCAAAAAGTCGAAGAACTTACCGGACGGAATCTCAATGACACTCAGGATCGCATGCATCTTTACTTTGCAACCGTCGTTGACAAATATCTCAGTTTATAGCAAGGAGCCGGCTTGTTCATGAATGACATAATCCTTCAAACCGCAGCCCAACTGAATGAAGAAATGCAGTCTTTTGCCCAAACTCTGATCCGGACGCCAAGCCTGAGCGGTGATGAAAAAGCGGTCGCCGAACTGTGCAAATCCCGGATGATTCGGCTCGGATACGACGAAGTATTTATCGACGGAATTGGAAATGTTGTGGGCATCCTTCACGGCAGCGGCGAGGGTTGCAATCTCATGTACAACTCGCACATGGACCATGTAGACCCCGGAAATGAAGCACTATGGGAATATCCGCCCTATGGCGGCGTAATGGAAGACGGCTACATTCACGGGCGCGCCGCCAGCGACGTCAAAGGAGGACTGGCCGCCCAGATCTATGCCGGAGCTTTATTACGGCAAGCCGAAATCCCTCTGCGGGGTGACTACATCGTCACCGGCGTGGTTCAGGAAGAACCGGCGGAAATGTTCGGCATGCAATATCTGTGCGATAAGACCTTTCCTGATCGTGGCATTCGTTTTGATCTGATGATCAGTTCGGAAGCCACTGGCTTGGATCTTTTTCTCGGCCATCGCGGCCGCGTGGAGTTGGAAGTGGTAACCGAAGGACGCACCAGTCACGGGAGCGCTCCTTGGAGAGGGATTAATGCCGTTACCAAAATGATGCCGGTGCTGGAACGAATAAATCGATTGGCGGAAACCCTGCCCATTCATCCAGTTCTGGGCAAATCAACCTTGGCGCTGACCAATATTACTTGCAGCCCTGGTCGCCTGTCAATCATTCCGGACGTTTGCACTATTTCCTTGGACCGGCGGCTGTTGCCGGACGAAAGCTGCGAAGAAGCACTGGACCAAATCAAAACCATCTTGTCTTCCTTGTCTCAAAAAGACGCCGAATTCAAAGCGCACGCCCATATTCGAACGGTCCGGGAAACCTCCTGGACAGATTTCTCTGCTGAATGCGCAAAAAAAATAAGTGCTTGGCTTATTGATCCCGACCATCCGCTGGTTATTGAAACGGTAAAAGCGCTTAACTCCATCGGCCAAACACCAATTTTCGGCAAATGGGATTTTGCCACCGATGCCAGCTATGTAACCGGCGTACTTGGCATTCCCACTATTGGTTACTCCCCCATGGAAGAAAAATATGCGCACACTCCTCAGGATCGGGTCAGCACCGACTTGATGCTCAAGGCCTTGGCCGGCAATGCAGCAATTGCTTATAGAATTGCCGGATAGAACGAAAGCAACAGGAGGAATTTTTATGTTCATTGACCGGTTTCCATCCCCGCAACCCGACCGTAAGTGATATCGAATACCTCTATCATTCCTGCCTCACCGGAAAACAAGAAGGGAGCAACTAACATGACAAATTCGACGAGTGTAGAAGAACTGATCGCACTGGAAAAAGAACACCTCTGGCTCCACCTGACCAATCACAAAACGCTGGAGAACCAGGAGCCGCAGATTATGGTATCAGGTAACGGCTGTTGCGTGACAGACGCCCGGGGCAATGAGTATCTCGACATGCTATCCGGCGGCGTATGGTGCGTCAATGTCGGTTATGGCCGTGAGTCCATGGTGCAGGCCGCTGCCGAACAACTCCGGACCCTTCCCTACTATGCGGGCACCGTGGCCACGCCTCCCTACATTCAGCTGGCGACCAAGCTGGCGTCCCTCCTCCCCGCTCTTCCTAAAGCATACATTTCGAACAGCGGCTCTGAAGCCAATGAGAAAGCTTTCAAAATGTCCCGGCTTTACTTCGGCGTCACTGAAAAGCAAAAAGACAAGCACAAAATCATTTACCGCGACCGGGATTATCACGGCAGCACCCTGGCTGTCCTGGCCGCCGGTGGGCAAAAAGAAAGAAAAGCCGGTTACGGTCCGTTCCCTGAAGGATTTGTTGAAATTCCCCACGCCTGCTGCTACCGCTGCCCGTTCGGCAAGGAATACCCGAACTGTGAAATCGACTGTGCCCGAGCTCTGGAAACTACCCTGAAAAAAGAAGGCCCCGACACGGTTGCCGCCATTATTCTCGAACCGATCACCGCCGGCGGCGGGATTATTCCACCCGTAGCGGAATATTTCCCCATAATTCAGGAAATCTGCCGCAAATATGACGTCCTGCTGATCCTCGATGAAGTAGTCACCGGATTCGGCCGCACCGGCAAAATGTTTGGCCACCAGCACTACGACGTCACCCCCGACATAGTGACTCTCGCCAAAGGTATCGCCAGTTCCTATATGCCGCTCTCGGCCACACTGACCACCAAAGCAGTCTTTGATCGTTTCCTGACCACTCCCAACGACACCTTCGGATATTTCCGCGACATCAGCACCTATGGTGGCTGTGCCGCAGGCTGCAGCGTAGGGTTGGAAAACATCCGAATCATCGAAGATGAGAAACTGGTGGATAACAGCGCCGTTCTGGGCAGCTACCTGCTCGATCAGCTAACCCAGTTCGCCGATCATCCAATGGTGGGCGACATTCGAGGCCTTGGCTTGTTCGCAGGCATCGAGATTGTCGATGACAAAAAGACCAAAGCGCCCTCTGCCGAAAGCACGTTGGCCGGAATCGTGGCCGACGTCAAGAAACAGGGGATTCTGATGGGTCGCATGGGTCGCAGCGTTCCCGGCCTCAACAACGTCCTGACCCTCGCCCCCGCTCTCATCGTGACCAAAGCTCAGATCGACGCCACCATCAAAGCCCTCGGCGTTGCGCTGGGAAATTTAAAGCCGGCCCATTAATTTTATCCAGCAATAAAAAAGACGACGGAATGCTTTCGCATTCTCTCCGTCGTCTTTTTTTATTAGGCAGATTATCGATTCATATCACGGCAACTGTTCCGTTGCTACAGCCGTTTCATTCGTTTCATTTTTGTCGCCGCGCAATCTCTGCTGCAATTTGTCAAACCAAATATAAAAAACGGGGGTTACATACAAGGTAAGCAGCTGGGAAAAAACCAATCCTCCCACTACGGCTACTCCCATGGGTTGCCTGGCTTCTCCGCCGGCTCCGTATCCCAGTGCGATGGGTAACGCGCCAAATACTGCCGCCAGTGTTGTCATCATAATGGGCCGGAACCGAATGATACTGGCTTCATAAATGGCTTCTTCAGCGGATAATCCCTCTTTTTGCGATAATTCCAAAGCAAAATCGATCATCATGATGCCATTTTTTTTCACAATGCCAACCAGCATAATAATCCCCACATAGGAATAGATGTCCAGTTCCATCCGGAACAACATCAGAAAAATCAGAGCGCCTGCGCCTGCCAGCGGCAGTGCGGTCAAAATGGTGATCGGATGGATAAAACTTTCATATAGGATGCCCAACACCACATAGATGATGAAAACGGTAACGAATAACAGGAAACCCATGTTGGCGAAGGATGTTTCGAATGCTGAAGTATTGCCCTCGAACTTGTCAGCCACTCCGGCGGGTAGTGTTTGCCGACCTGCCGCCCGGATTTCCTCCGCCGTCGTTCCTAATGCATAGCCGGGTTTCAAGTTATAGGTAATGGTTGCCGCCGGCATTTGTCCGCTATGATTCACCGACAGGGAGGAAAGCACCTCCTTGGGGCGGCCCAGATTGGACAGGGGTGACAGCGCATTGGCATCGGTTTTGACGTATAACCGGTTGAAGATAGTCGGATCGGTCCGAAAACTTTTATCGAGCCCTAAATAAACATCATACTGGTTGCTGGAGGTATAAATCGTACTCACTTGCCGATCGGCAAATGCAGAATACAAAGTGTCCTGAATCTTTTTGGCAGTAATTCCCAAGGATGACGCTTTATCGCGATTGATCTCCAAGATAATTTTGGGGGTACGCAATTGCAAATTGGAATTGACATCG
>CAZSRN010000020.1:0-9165 GCA_964609115.1 uncultured Veillonellaceae bacterium
TGCTGGGCAATATTCCGGCCGACAACGTGGTCATCCGGGGGAATATGGCGCTGGGGGAAGGAACCGGCGCGGTTCTCATGGTTTCCCTGCTGAAAACAATGTTGTACACGATGCGGAACATGGCCAGAATTTCAGAGTTTATGCCCAAAGAAAGCACCCTGAACCAATCTGCAGCCGTGTAAGCGGTTGAATAAAACGGCAGCGAATCCGTTCCGTTCGAAAGGAAGGAAAATAAAAAAATATCGCGAAAGAAAAGGGTAATAAACCCGTAAAATCAGAGGGACGCTCTGCAGGGTTTGTCATGAAGCGAGGGTTCCGGCGCAATGGATGTGAAAAAAATTTCGCCGATTCACAACATCAAGGTATTGATCATCGCCTTCGGCTTGGTGCTGCTTTGCTTTTTGTGGGGCGGCCTGTATTATAAAGTTCAAGGCGAACGGCAACTGGAGCGGGAGAATGTCATCAAGGATATTCAGAATTATTCCCGTGCGATTGCGGAACATTCCGTGCGTACCCTTCGCGGGTTGGACGAGATTACGCTTTATCTCAAGTATCGGGCGGAAGAATCCGGTCTGCAGATTGATTTGCCGCGGCTGGTAAGAGAGGGACGGTTTGAAGGGCAGCCTTTTGTGAGTTTGGGGGTCATGGATGAACAGGGAAAACTGGTGGACAGCACGCAGGTTCCACTTCCCGCGATTAACAATCATGACCTTGAAACGTTTTATGTACACAAAAGAACAGACAGCGAAAAACTCTTTGTCGGTAAACCGGTTGTAGGGCGTGCATCCGGAAAACTAGCCATTCAACTGACCCGGCGGATCAATAGAACGGATGGAGCCTTCGGCGGCGTTGTGGCTGTCGGCGTAGATCCGTATTATTTTGCGGAGTTTTATAACCAGGTCGATTTGGGCGAGAATTCTATTATTGCGCTTCTGGGCAGCGACGGCATCACCCGGATACGAAAAACAGGGAACAAGGTGGATATGGGGTTCGATTACACCGAGATCCTGAAGGAGGTAAAGTTCAGGGACGCGGAGATCCTCTTTTATCAAAGCCCGACGGATGGGTCCAGATGGATCAGCAGCACCCGCTCTTTGCAGGAATATCCGCTGGCGGTATTGGTGGGTGTGGATGAAAAAGATGCCTTCAGGGACTTGAATCGACGGATTGTCGTTTATTATTGGGTATGTGGCATCATGAGCGTCATTATTGTTCTATTTGTTTTAGTGTTGCTGGTTGGAAGCTCACGGCGGCAAAAGGCGGAGGATACGTTACGGGAGAGCGAAGCACGTATTCGGGCGATTTCCGATTCTACCCAGGACGCCATTGTCGTCATGGAGCCCGGTGGCCGTATTTATTATTGGAATCCCGCCGCAACGAGAATTTTGGGCTATACGGAGGAAGAAGCCCTGGGGCGCGATCTTCATGCGCTCTTGACGCCGCAGCGTTATCAGGCTGCAGCCCGGAAGGGGTTGCTTACGTTTCATCAAACCGGCGCAGGTCCCGTCCTCGGCAAAACTACGGAAGTGTCAGCCTGTCACAAGGACGGTCATGAAGTTTCCGTTGAACTGTCTTTGTCGGCCATTTCGCTGCAGGATGGGTGGCATGCGGTAGGAATCATCCGGGATATAACAGCCAGAAAAAAGGCGGAGAAAGCAGTCACGGTGGCCAAAGCCCATTATCAGGCGTTGGTGGATCAATCTTTCGAAGCGTTGGCGCTGGTGGATATACGAACGCAGGAGGTCTTGGAAGTCAATCGCCGCTTTACAGAGATGTTCGGCTATTCCCTGCCGGAAGATGCGCCATTGTACGTGAGTCGGTTTGTGGTCGACTCGCAGGGCAATTTGGATCGGGTTTATAATGCACTCTTGATGCAACAGAATGTTGTGCAGCCGGAAATTCGCCTGTTCAGGCACAAAAACGGAGTCGAGGTTCCGGTGGAAAGAGCGGGAACTGTCATCACCAGTCTGGAAGGCCGCAATTTGTATCTTGCCAGTATGCGCGACATGACGGAAGAACGCCGCCGGCAGACCGTAATGGACCGGGATGTGGCATTTGCCCGCAGGGTTCAGCAGGAACTGTTGCCCAAGTTGTCCGATACGCCTTTCGTCAGAATACGCACCATTTATCACCCTTTCAATTTTATCAGCGGCGACTTTTTCCATCTGGAGTGGCAAAATGAGGGGACCGTATTGCGCGGCTTTCTCATCGACGTATCCGGCCATGGGTTGGCGACGGCCATTCAGACGTCCGCCATCAATGTCTTGATTCGGGAGGCGGCTTCCACAAAATTGTCTTTACTGGAGCAATTGCAGCTTATCAATGTACATGCGGAAAAATATTTCGCCGATGGCGCTTATGCCGCGATTCTTGGATTCGAACTGGATTTGTCGTTGCGGGTCCTGCGCTATGTCGGGGCAGGGATCACACAGTTTTTCGCCAACGGACGGAAAATTTTGACGCCCGGCATGTTTGTGGGGATGTGGGATGATGCGGAGTTTATTGAGGGAATCCTGCCGATTGAGGCGGGAGATACGTTTTATTTCCTGACGGACGGGTTGACGGATGCTTTGGTGCAGCCGGAAAATGAAGGCTGTTTGTCGCCGGACGGAAAGCAATTTGACGACGATGTTGCGGCGCTTGAACGCCTGTCGATGAGCAGCCGGCTGCGTGATGACGCTACGGGAATCTGCCTGCAGGTTAAACAATCATGGGAGGCCGCAGGTCTTTTGAAATAAAAAAGCAGGAGAAATACTCCTGTTGCTGCGGAAAATGGATGGAGGGATGAAACCGTGAAAAGAGCCTTGTTGGTCATTGATGTGCAAAATGAATATTTTACGGGAAAGTTGCCGGTGACATATCCGGCAGGCAGTTTCAGCAAAATTCTGCAGGTGGTGGATGCTGCAAACAAGAACAAGGTGCCGGTTATTTTGATTCGTCATGGCGCACCGCAAAAAGATGCGGCGGCATTTGCCCAAGGCAGTCATGGCTGGGAAATTCATGCGGAATTGTTGCAGAGACCGTATAACTGCATCATCGACAAACAATTGCCGGGCAGCTTTACGGGGACGGAACTGGAGAGCGTTTTGCGTTCCATGAACGTGGATACACTGGTAATCTGCGGGTATATGACGCAAATGTGCTGTGATACGACAGCGAGACAAGCGGTTCACCTCGGGTTTTCCGTAGAGTTCCTTTCCGATGCGACCGGAACGTTGAATATCGAGAATTATGCCGGAAAGATAACGGCGGAAGAACTTCACAAGGCGATTCTGATTACGCAGGCGATGCGTTTTTCCAAAGTGATGCCTGCCGATGAGTGGATCAAACAAGGGAGCGAAAGAACATGAGCACCTATAAAATTTTGGCGCTGAACGGCAGCCCAAGAGGGAAAAACAGCAATACGGACAAGCTGCTGAAATCATTTCTGGCCGGTGCGGAAGAGGCGGGAGCACAGACGGAACTGGTCCATCTCACGGAGCTGAATATCAAGGATTGTCTGGGATGCTTCAGCTGCTGGAACAAGACTCCAGGCTGTTGTGTTCTGAAGGATGATATGCCATCCTTGCTGGGGAAAATACGCGATGCCGATCTTGTGGTGTGGGGTACGCCGCTTTATCATTACGGCATGACGGCCCGGCTGAAACGGGTTCTTGAACGTACATTACCGTTATGCAAGCCCTATATTGTAAAACGGGGCGTTCATTATGGACACCCGGCGCGGTATACAGGGCGCAGAACGAAATATATGCTGATTTCCAACTGCGGATTTCCTGAACGGCATCACTTTGATGCCTTGGTAGAGCAATTCAACCATTTTTCCGTAGAGGGCGGAGGTTCTGTCGGCGCCATTCTTTGCCCGGCGGGTGAAGTGATGGGCCATATGGACTGCGGCTGGTATTTTGACGCGGTGAAACACGCCGGTCAGGAAGTGGTGAATGCCGGACGGATCAGTGAGGAGACGGCGGCGGTACTGGCGAAAGATTTCATTCCGCTTGAGGTTTTTCTGGAGAATGCCAATGCGTGCTGGAATGTGCCGGGTGACACGGCGCCGACGCTGGAAGAGGCTATGTCCGGTACATGGCCGGGGGACGGAAAAGCCATTTGAGGGCAAGAAGCACAAAACCGGCGGCAATCGCCCAATACACGGTGTAAGGCCCGGAGAACTCATTGAGGGTATATCCGAGTACGGGACCGAGAGCAGCGCCGATATCGATGATAAAGGAATAAAGGGTCATGAAAACTTTGGGCGGCGACTGGAATGCAACATCGCAGGCGATGGCGTCAATCACGGTGGTGAGAACGGTGGCCGTCATCAGAACGGTCAGAACGATCAAAAGCCAGAGCGCCGGAGGCAAAGACAGGGGCAGCAGGGAAAAGGCGACGGCTGCAAGGATAAAGGCCGTGGTCAGAAAAAACAGGCGTCCCCGTTTTCCATCGGACAATTTGCCGAACCAGGGAGCCAGCCAAGGTTCCCAACTCCAGCGCAACGCCTGAAGGGTTCCGGATAGGGACGCTGCTCCGAAGGAAATGCCGAAGAGCAACAGCGTATCGGAGTAGTGGGTGTGAATCAGGAGGCTCAAAGTGGCGGTGAAGGCCCCTTGGTAGACCATGGCCAGAAACATGCCGGTCAACAGGGTCCAGAATACATCGGGATTCAGTAACAACGACAAATTCAAGGATTCCTGGGTTTCCGTTGTCCGGTTGGGTTTCGCGGCAGGGATCAAAACATAGGCAAAGGGAATGGCAAAGACGGTCACGGCGCCGAAGAGGAGGGCCGTCGGCCCAATTCCGCAGCGGTCGGCGATGAAGCCGCCCAAGAGCATTCCGCCAAGGCTGCCCAAACGGTAAAGCCCGTTGTACATTCCCATGAAATGACCGCGGTTGGTTTCGTTGGATACTTCCAATATGGTGTAATAAGCGCCCAGACGCAAAAAAGTCCAGGCCAGTCCCCATACGCAGCGGGCCAGGAGCCACAGCGCAAATCCCTGAATCAGGGCGTAGGACAAGGTAGTGCAGGTAGCCAGTATGCCCGCAAAAATAATGCCGTTCCGACTGCTGATTTTGCCATATAGCCAGCCAACCAGCGGATTCAGCGGCAACCGGACCAGACGGTTGACGGAGAGAAGAATTCCAACTTCCCAAAGGGAAGAGAGGCCTACATCCTGCCAGTGTGTAGGCAGGACCACATAGAGCATGGAATCGCCGAGCAGGCAGGCTGCCGTGAGCAGGGAGATTACGACGACAGGACGTTTTATCGATTTTTCCGCTTGAGACACCAGACTTTCTCTTCTCAAAAACAGCACGGTTTTCCGCGCTGTTTTTGTTTATTTTCCGGACTGCGTTTTTTAGCGCAATGCCAAAACGCCCTGAGGGCAGACATGGGTGCAAAGTGAGCAGCCGTCGCATCGGCTTGGGTCCACCGTGACTTTTTGATCCACGAAGCGGATGGCGGCTTTGCCGCTTTCGTTGCAGGACACGTAGCATTTGGCGCAATGCACGCATTTTTCCGGTGCGACCACGGTGGAACACCTTCGCCATTGCATGTTCAACTGCTCCCGGGCGATGATTTTCGGCAGCGCCGCTCCGGTAATATCGCTCAGGTTCTGCAAGTTCTTGCGTTCCGCATATTCTTCCAGACCCTTCAGTAGCGGAACGATCATTTGATATCCGTTCAACATGACGGCGGTGCAAAGCTGGACGCAATGGGCGCCTACCGCGAAATATTCCACTACATCCTGCCACGTCATGATGCCGCCGATTCCATGAATCGGAACGTGGGTCGCCTGAGCGATCTGCGCGACGCAGCGCAGCCCGATCGGCTTGACCGCGCTGCCGGAATAACCGCCGAACGCACTGCGCCCATTGACTATGGGCAAGGGCTCAAACGTGTCGATGTCTACCCCCATCAGAGCTTGTACGGTATTGATCGCTGCCAGCGCATCCGCTCCGGCGTTGACGACGGATCGGGCCACATCCTGAATGTTGCTGACGTTGGGGGTCAGTTTGACCATGACCGGGATTTTTACCGCTTCTTTAACCCAGCCGGTGATTTCTGCCGACTTGTCCTCGTTTTTCCCGATGGCCGCGCCCATGTCATCTTCCAGACGAAAGTGCGGACATGAAAGATTCAGTTCCAGGGCATCGGCGCCGGCGGATTCCATGCGTCGGGCCAACTCTTGCCACGATTTGCGGCTGGAGTCCGCCATAATGCCGGCAATGATTGCTTTGCCGGGGAACTCCCGCTTTAGTTCATATACGGTGGTTTCCCAATACGTTACCGGTTTTTGCGTCAATCCCTCGATGTTCTCAAATCCGGCAATTTCTCCGTTGCTGCTTCGAAATACGGCAAAGCGGTTGGCTGTGTCGGGGGTGATCAGAGAGTCGGGCGCGCAGGTTTTGGTGACAACTCCCGCCCAGCCAAGTTTTAACGCTTTCGTAATTCCTTCCTTGCTTTGCGTTGGCGAGGCGGAGGACAAAAGACAAGGGTTTTCCAGTTGAATTCCGCAAAAATCCGTCTGCAGTTTGGTGCTCACGCTTTTTCCCCTTTCCGTTCACATGGATCAAAGTAAAATTTGTACATAGTAAGATTAATAAAATGTTTCGGCGGCGCAAGCGGGAATCCTTTTTTCTGGTTTGTCGCAAAATGCTGTAAACATCTAAGATTAATTGACGGAAAAATAGGCGGGGTGTAAAATAAATAGCAAATGCATAACGGCATAGAGGGGGAAAAACAATGAGAAAACAGTGGATGATCACGGGTGCGGTGCTGATCGTCATGAGCCTGTTGCTCACGGGTTGCGGGGGCGACAAAGCCAAACCGGCGGCTCAGTCGAACGAAATCAGGATTGGCGGCAACATCGAAATGACCGGCGGGGTTGCAAACTATGGGAACGAAGCTTTGAACGGCATGAAGCTGGCTTTCAAGCAAGTCAACGAATCCGGCGGAGTACTCGGCAAAAAAATTAATCTGATTCTGGCGGACAACAAGTCGGAACCGGCGGAAGCGGCCGGTGCGACGACCAAACTGATCACTCAGGACAAAGTGTCCATTGTGATGGGACCGATCGTCAGCTCCAACGTTTTGGCTACGACGCAGATTGCCGAAGACAACAAAGTTCTGGTTATGGCGCCGACCGGCACCAACGAAAAGATTACGGTCAACAATGGAAAAGTCCGGCCCTTTGTTTTCCGCGCCTGCTTCATTGATCCGTTCCAGGGCCGCATCATGGCGAATTATGCAACCAAATCCATGAAGGTGAAAACGGCGGTTATTTATATCGACAGCAGCTCCGACTACTCCAAGGGAGTTTCAGCTGCCTTCGAAGAAACATTCGTGAAGAACGGAGGTAAGATTGTCGGTAAGGAAGCCTTCTTGCAGAAAGACCAGGATTTCAAAGCGACGCTGACCAAAATCAAAGCGATGAATGCCGAAACCATCTTCATTCCCGCATATTATGAGGAAGTCGGCAAGATTGTCAAACAGGCCCGTGAATTGGGAATGAACCAACCGATACTGGGAACGGACGGATGGGATGATCCGAAGGTGGTTGAAATTGCCGGTGCGGCAGCTTTAAACAATACCTTCTTCAGCAATCATTATTCCTCGCAGGATAATGATCCCAATGTACGCAAATTTGTAGAGGCCTACAAAAAAGAATACAAAGTGGAGCCCAGTTCCATGGCGGCTCTCGGCTATGATGCGGCAATGCTCGTGGTGGATGCCGTCAAACGGGCCAATTCCACGGAGTCAGCCAAAGTGAAGGAAGCCTTGGAACAAACAAAAAATTTGCAGGTCAGCACCGGTGTCGTCACGATGGACAGCTTTCATAATCCAATCAAGAGTGCGGTTGTCATCGAGATGAAAGATGGAAAGCAGACGTTTAAAGAAAAAATCAATCCGTAACATTTGGGTAGAACTTGACAAAAAAAAGCATAAGGTGTAACTTTAATCAGGATGAGATGATCCTGCTTGAAATGCGGCAATGAGGCCACATTCGTACAAAGTGCGGATGTGGTCTCTCTTCATTCGGCGCTCGGACAGGCAAAGCCGGGCAGTATAGAGAAAAAACAAAATACGGAAAGGTGTGGATTGAATGAAATCGGTATGTTTTTATGACGGGAAAATCGTGGAGAAGGATCAGCCGGTTGTTTGTATGGAGGACCGGGGCTATCAGTTCGGCGACGGAGTCTATGATGCGTGGATGGTTTTCAACGGAAAGCATTTTCTGCGCAAGGAGCATTTGGATCGCTTTGATCGCAGCTGCAAAATGCTGGACATTACTCCCTGCTATTCCCGGGCGGAAATTGAGGGGTTCAGCGATCTGATGCTGAAAGAATCAGGCATTGAACGCGGTATGTTTTATTTCCAGTGGACACGTGGCTGGCAATCTCCCCGCAATCATGTCGCAGTTGCGGATTTGCGGCCTGTTTTATCCGGCATGCTCAATCCGGTGGCCCCAAAGCCGGCGGAATTCTATACTAAAGGGAGCAAAACCATATTTTATCCGGATCAACGGCAACATTTCTGCAATATCAAAACGCTGAATTTGCTGGGCAGTGTGATGGCCAGCAATGCGGCCGCCAAAGCCGGTTGTTATGAAGTCGTTTTTGTTCGGGAGGACGGCGGCAAAAAATTCGTTACCGAAAGCGCCCACAGCAATTGCTATGCAGTCAAAGACGGCGTGGTGTATACGGCGCCGTTGGGGAATCTGATTTTGCCCGGAATAACCCGAATGGTTATCTTGCGAATCGCGCAGAAACTGGGCATCAAGGTGGTGGAAGAATTCTGCACGCCCGAGTTTTTTGCCCATGCGGATGAAGTCTTTGTTTCGGCTGCCAGCGGCGTCGTTCCGGTCGGTTTTATTGATGAAAAACCGGTTGGAACCGGAGCAGGAGAAATCTTCGCCAGATTGAACGCCGAATACCAGAAAATGATCGACAACAATTGAACGGATTTGCTTTTCTAATACAAAAAAAATGATTGCCAAATCCATAGTTTGGGAGGAAAAAAACAGGCAAAACGCGAATTTATTAATTAATCTGCATGAAAATGGAAAATAAGTGAGTCTCTGTAAGGTGTCGCCTATAGACCAGCCTCGGTATTCCGGCTTGGAGATGAAGAGGATTGGGAATGAAAGAAGCGAACGGCATGAGCGGGTTTCA
>CAZSRN010000020.1:9175-14626 GCA_964609115.1 uncultured Veillonellaceae bacterium
GTCCTGCTGTGCAGTTTGGCTTCTTTTCAATTTGCCGATTTTCTTTTCGAGCGTGAATTTGACGAGCAGAAGACGCAAATAGAGGCGGCCAACCGAAATATGGCGATGGTGTTGGCTGAAAGTGTCACGAATGCCGTCCATCAGGCAGACATTCTACTTCTCTTCATAAAGCGTGAATGGGAAGAAAAAGGAGTTATTTCTCCGGAACAGCGGAAAAGCGTAAATGAAACCCTGAATGTCGGCATGATTAACCGGATCAATGTGTCCAATGCGGCAGGGGAGATTGTGTATAGTGTGATACCCTTGCCCGGCCCGGTCAATGTTTCCCGCTGGGATCAGTTTTTAACGCATCGTGAAAAGGATACGGGGGAAGTGCTGGCTTCTGCCGCCAACACGGTTGGAATCGACGGTCAACCGACTTTGTTTGTAAGCCGCCGCCTGAATCGGGCGGATGGAAGTTTTGCGGGCATTGTTTCCATAGGAATCCGGCAAAATTTTTTGTTGAGGGTTTTCCGGATGATGAACCTCGGCGAGGATCATTCCCTGGGACTGTTGCAAAGTAACGGGTCGATGCTGGCCCGGATTCCCGGCGGGTACGACAGGGCCGCGGTGGAGGTGAATATCAAAAACCATCCGACTTTGAAGCTTGCGCAAACAGGAATTTTAGAAGAAAAATATGAAATTGTTGGAGCTGACGGACTGGAGCGGATAGGGGCTTTCCAAACAATTTTGGGGTATCCGTTGATTGCCACTGCGACCATAAAAAAAGAAGCCGCCTTTCGGGAAGTGAACTCCAGACGGCTTCTGTACCGGAATGTGGCTGCAGCGGTTTCGCTGATCATTGCCGTTGCGGTGCTGCTGATGTGGCTGCAGCTGCGCAGACAATACCGGACGGAGAAAACGCTTCGCAACCGGGAAACCGACCTGAGGTACGCAAGTTATCATGATCCGTTGACCGGAATATACAACCGGGCCTATTTTTACGAAAAATTTCAGAATGCGGGCTTGCCGGTTGCGGTCATCATGGCGGATCTGGACGGGTTAAAAGTGCTCAATGACACCTTTGGTCACAAGATGGGCGATATGGCCCTGCGGAAGGTGGCGCGGATTCTTGTCGGCAGTATTCCCGGCAATGCGGTCGCGGCCCGGATCGGCGGAGACGAATTTGCCGTACTTTTACCCCGGGCGACGCGGGGGGATGCCGAGAACGCGTACCAGAGCATTCGCAAAGCCATTGATATGTACAATGACGGCAATGTTCTTCCGTTGCAGCTGTCGATAGGATTTGCCGTATCGGGTTCAAACGGGACAATGCCGGAGGACCTGCTGGCGACCGCCGACAAGTGGATGTACCGTGAGAAGTTGCGGCAAGCCGGTTCCCATCGCAATCAGTTTACCAATACGATGAAAGAAATGCTGGTGGCCCGGGACGATATTACCGGCGGACATGTTTCGCGGGTCATGGAAATGACCGTGGGTCTGGCTTTGGCAGCAGGGCTGCCCGAACGGCAGATTCCGGATCTTGAGCTTTTTGCCAACTTCCATGATATCGGCAAGGTCGGAGTTTCCGATCTCATTCTCAACAAGCGCGGTCCCTTGACTCCCCGTGAACGACATGAGATGCAGCAACATTCCGAGATTGGTCACCGGATTGCATCGGCGACGGATGATCTGGCCGGGGTGGCGGAGTGGATTCTGCAGCATCATGAACGATGGGACGGAAAAGGGTATCCATTGGGAAGCATCGAAGAGGAAATACCCATACAGTGCCGGATATTGGCTATTGCCGATGCCTATGACGCCATGACAAGCGACCGGCCTTATCGCAAGGCAATGGCCCGGTCAGCGGCGATCAAGGAATTGCGCCGGCATGCAGGGACGCAGTTTGATCCGGACTTGGTGGAAAAATTCATCGCGATCCTTATGGAAAAAGATCCGTCAGAAAGTTAAACTGACGGATCTTTTTTCCATTTGAGCATTCGCGAGGGAATTCTTATTTTGTAGGGTTTGCCATTAACCGGGCGACCTTGGCGGCAAAACCGATGGGGTCTTCCGGAGTCAAGCCTTCCATGAGGAGCGCCTGCCCATACAGCAGTTCGCAGTAATCCTTGAAGCTGTCGGAATCGGGGGCTTCGCCGTACAGGTTTTTCAGCACGGAGAAGAGTTCGTGATCCGGGTTCAGTTCCAGAATCCGGTTGGCCTTGTACATCGATTTGTCCATTTCGGACAGGATCTGTTCCATCGACAGGCTGATGCCTTCATCGCTGCTGACCAGGCAGACCGGACTGGTTTTGAGCCGGTTGCTGATCTTGACGTCGGAGACCCGTCCTTTCAGTTGCTCCTTGACTGCAGCAATCAAAGCTTCGCTTTCTTTGGCGTTCGTTTCCTCTTCTTTCTTTTCTTTCGGTGCATCCAGTTCCTGTAATTTCAGATCGCCGCGGGCAATCGACTGGAATTTTTTCTCCTTGTATTCCCGCAGGGAATCGATCGCAAATTCATCGACCCGGTCAAACAGATACAGAACTTCCAGTCCCTTTTCCTTCAGGATTTCCATTTGCGGCAGCCGCTCGACGGAGGAGCGGTCTTTGCCGGTGGCGTAATAAATCACGGTCTGCGTTTCCGGCATACGGGCGATGTATTCCGCGATGGTTGTCAGTTCGTCTTCGGAGCGGGAAGTGGAGAATAACAGCAGTTCCTGCAGTTTCTCACGGTTCGCGAAGTCGGAATAAACTCCGTTTTTAATGGCTTTTCCGTATTCCTGCCAGAAGGTGTTGTATTTTGTCCGGTCTTTGGCGAGCATTGCTTCCAGCGTTTTAAAGATGGTTTTTTCCAGGTTCTTGCCGATTTTTTTCAGTTGGCTGCTGTGTTGCAGCAGTTCACGGGAAATGTTGAGCGAGAAGTCGGGCGAATCGACGAGCCCCTGGACAAAGCGCAGGTATTCGGGCAACATATCCTGATAGTTGTCCATGACGAACACATTTTTCGAATACAGCCGGATGCCGGAAGTCATTTCCCGTTGATAAAAATCAAACGGCGCGTGGGAAGGAATGAACAGCAGCGTGGTGTATTCGACGACGCCTTCCGCTTTGGTATGGATAATTTCCAGCGGATCATCCCAGGCATGGAAAACTTCTTTGTAAAACTGGCTATATTCTTCCGGTTTAATTTCGTTTTTCGACTTGACCCAGAGGGGTGTCATCGAGTTTAACGTACGGACTTCGAGAGTATCGGCTTCGCCTTCCTTGCCTTTGACGGTGAAGGTCATCTTGATCGGATAGCGGATATAATCGGAGTATTTTTTGACTAACCGCTGCAGAGTGTATTGGTTCAGAAAGTTCTCTTCCGGATGTTCGGCGGAATGAAAATCGGCGTGGAGGGACAGGGTAAGGCTGGTTCCACGTTTTTCCCTGTCGCATTCTTCAATTGTGTAGGTTCCGTCACCGGTGGATTCCCAGCAGACGCCTTTGGCCTGACCGGGAGCGCGGGTCACCAGAGTAACTTTTTCCGCGACCATGAAGGCGGAGTAGAAACCGACGCCAAATTGGCCGATGAGTTCGCTGTCACCGGCGGCGCCGGCTTCCTTGAGTTTTTCCAGAAATGATTTGGTGCCGGACTTGGCAATGGTGCCGATGTTTTCGACAACTTCATCAAAGGTCATGCCGATCCCGTTGTCGGCGATTGTCAGGGTATTTGCCTTTTCGTCGGCGACAAGCGTTATTTCAAAATTCGGGTCATTTTCCAACAGATCACGGTTGGTCAAGGACTGGACCCTGATTTTGTCGATGGCGTCGGAAGCATTGGAGATCAGTTCCCGTAGGAAAATCTCCCGGTTGGTGTAGATGGAATGGATCATCAGGTCGAGCAGTTGTTTGGTTTCAGTCTGAAATTCGCGGGTTTCTTTGCCGATGGGTTGTGTTGTCATGTTGAAATCCTCCTGTTTATGAGTAGAGTCATCCTTATTTTAGCATATTTCTCATTGCTGCGGCAGCAGGGGAATGAAGCTGTTTGCCGAACATAATAACAGAGTAATAAAATGCGGAAAATCCAGGGGGGCTCAAAATGAATTGGCGAAGGTGGGTATTGATTTTGACGATGAGCGTTTTTTTGAACGGATTGGCCACGGGCGAGGCTGCGCCGCAGGTCCCGTTGCGTGACTTTTTTCGAAATCCCGAATTGTCGGCTCTGGAACTGTCGCCCGATGGTAAACAGATGGCTTTTATGGCGCCGGTGGAGCGGCGATTTAATTTATTCGTGCAAAAGGTGGAGGAAAGCAAACCGCGTCAGGTGACGGATGTACGGGACCGCGATATTGGCGGATATTTCTGGAAAGGCAACCAAACCTTGATTTATCTCAAGGATGACGGCGGAGATGAAAACTTTCATTTGTTCGCTGTGGATCTGATTTCCGGGCAGACGCGCGATTTGACGCCGTTTCCGGGGGTGAGGGCCGGAGTCGTGGATGACCTGGAGGATGTGGACCATGAAATTCTGATTGACATGAATCAGCGGCGGCCGGATGTGTTCGATGTGTACCGGCTCAATGTCGCAACCGGGGAAATGTCGATGGTGGTTGAGAATCCCGGCAATTTCGTGGGGTACATGACGGATCATGAAGGCAAGGTTCGTGTGGCGCTGGCCAAAGAGGCGGAGCAAAACCTCAATATTGTGTTGTACCGCGAAACGGAAACGCAGGAATTTCGTCCGATTATCACGACCGGCTTCAAAGATCAAGTTTCACCGTATTTCTTTTCGGCGGATAATCGTTCGTTCTACGCGACTTCCAATCTTGGCCGCGACCGCAAGGCGCTGGTGCTGATCAATCCGGCGGATGGGAAGGAACTTCAGGTGTTGTATTCGCATCCGGAAGTGGATGTGGGGGGAGCGGGCTGGTCGCGCGCCCGAAAAGTGCTGACGAGTGTCGGGTATGCGACGGATAAAAGCCGACGGCATTTTTTCGATGATAAAATCCGGCAAATTTACGCCACATTGGAAAAGCAACTGCCTGGCTATGAAGTGGCGCTGACGTCCATCGACAAGGCGGAAGAAAAGTTCATCGTTCGTACGTACAGCGACAAATCCCGCGGCGCGTACTACCTGTTTGATTCAAAAACCGGAAAGCTGGGCAAGGCAATCCCCTTGTCGCCTTGGCTGAACGAGCAGGATATGGCGGAAATGCGGCCCATTTCCTACAAGAGCCGGGATGGACTGACCATTCACGGTTATTTGACCGTGCCGAAAGGCAAGGAGGCCAAAAATCTGCCGGTGATCGTTAACCCGCATGGAGGACCCTGGGTGCGGGACAACTGGGGCTTTAATTCGGAAGTCCAATTACTGGCCAACCGCGGCTTTGCGGTGCTGCAGATGAATTACCGGGGCTCAACCGGGTATGGACGGGCATTTTGGGAAGCCGGGTTCAAACAATGGGGCAACAAGATGCAGAACGATATTACG
>CAZSRN010000021.1:0-7190 GCA_964609115.1 uncultured Veillonellaceae bacterium
TGGTTTATTCCATGTACCAGCACATCACCTATACCGGCAAGCGTTCACCGGGTTTTGTCAATCTCAAGTATGGGGCGGACAAAGAGGGCAAGCTCATTGCTATGGAGAGCGACTGGACGATTGATCACGGTCCCTATTCCGAGTTTGGCGATCTACTGACTTTGCGCCAGGCGCAATTTATTGGCGCCGGCTATGATATTAGGAATATCAGGGGCAAGGGCCGTACGGTCTGCACCAATCATGCCTGGGGTTCTGCGTTCCGTGCGTATGGCTCGCCGCAGGCTTTTCTGGCTTCGGAAATTCTGATGGATGAGTTGGCGCAAAAGATGGGTGTGGATCCTTTTGAACTGCGATACAAAAATCTTTATCGTCCGGGGGCCACAACCCCTAACGGCTGTGAACCCGACGTATATTGCCTGGTTGAGATGTTCGACAAACTGCGTCCAAAGTATGAAGAAGCGAAAAAACGTTGTAAAGAGTTGTCCACGCCGGATAAGAAAAGGGGCGTAGGCTTGTCCATCGGCATTTATGGCTGCGGGCTGGACGGACCGGATGGCGCCGAAGCAGCCATCGAATTGACGCCGGAGGGTGTAATTGTTTCCAACACGTGGGAAGATCATGGACAGGGCGCCGATGCAGGAGCCCAGACCATCGCGCATGAAGCATTGCGACCTTTGGGATTAAAGCCGGAACAAATCAAACTGATGATGAACGATACGGCGACTTGCCCGAACAGCGGTCCGGCCGGCGGCAGCCGTTCCAACGTAATGACCGGCAACGCAACCAAGGTTTCCTGCGAAATGCTGCTGAATGCAATGCGAAAGCCCGATGGCAGCTACCGAACCTATCAGGAAATGGTGAATGAGAAAATTCCTCTGAAATACAATGGAAAATGGACGGCTGCCGCTTGTGCGGCTTGCGATCCCGTCACCGGCCAAGGGAACCCGTTCCCGGTGTACATGTATGAAATTTTCATGCCGGAAGTGGAAGTAGACATGAAAACAGGGAAGGCAACAGTCGTCAAATTTACCACAGTCGTGGACATCGGCACTATTATCAATCAGTCTGTCGTTGATGGTCAGATTTGCGGTGGCTTGGGTCAAGGAATCGGACTTGCATTGACCGAAGACTTTGAAGACCTGAAAAAACATACCAGTCTGGCGGCTTGCGGGTTGCCCTATCCCAAGGACATTCCGGATGACATTGAGATCATTTATAATGTGACCCAGCGGCCGCATGGGCCGTTTGGCGCCGCAGGCGTGGGTGAAGCGCCGTTGACGGCTCCGCATCCGGCCATCCTGAATGCAATTTTCAATGCCTGTGGAGTTCGAATTACCAAAATTCCAGCACTGCCGGAGGTAATCAAGGCGGCTCTGGACGCAAAAAAATAGTACGAGTGCCGACAATGCCGCGCGATAACGAAACATAAACAAAAATACGGAAACGAACCGGAGGCAGTTTGCCTCCCGGTTCGTTTCCGCTTATGGAGAGAATGTTATGGATCGTACGCTGTCACGTGAACGGGAAAACCTGTGTATTCAAGAACAACCGCCGGCCTGTACCGCGGCTTGCCCGGTCCATGTCAATGTCCGGGGGATGATTGCGGCTCTTGCAAAACAAGATTTTGCCGAAGGATATGCGCAATATGTGCGAACGATTCCCTTTCCAGGGATTATCAGCCGGATTTGCGATGCCCCCTGCGAAAAGAAATGCAAGCGCGGGGAAGTGGGCGATGGCGTTGAAATTCGAGCTTTGGAACAGGCGTGCGTGGAATACTGCGACAAAGCGCCAAAAAAATCATTGTCTACCCCAACAAGAAACAAGCGGGTTGCCGTGGTGGGTTCCAGTCTGAATGGATTGACTGCAGCCTTCGATTTAATCCGGAAAGGCTACCTGGTTGTGATTTTTGAGGCGAAAAATTGTTTGGGCGGTAGGTTGCGGTCTTATGATGAGCATCGACTGCCGCCAGTGTTGATCGAAAAAGAGTTGTCGATTTTTGCCGAACTTGGGGCGAAAGTGCTTTGCGAATCCCCGGTTGCGGATGCGGGCGCTTTTTCATGTGAGACGCTGCTGACAGATTATGATGCAGTCTATTTGGGCACTGCGTTTCAAAAATGCACCCACTCTGAAGTGAGCATTGATTTGGACACCTATGCGACAGATCGCGAGAAATTGTTTGGCGGAGTCGAGACTGCGTCTTCCCCGATTGAAATGATTCTGCAAGGCAGAGTTGCGGCGATTTCCATGGATCGCTTTCTGCAAAATGCATCGATTTCTGCAGGCAGGGAACCTTTGGGTTCCGCAGAGACTTCCCTGTATACGGATATCAGGGGCATTGACGCATCCGCGGCAATACAACCGGCTGATGGAAATCTGGGATATTCGAGGGAAGAGGCTGTGGGTGAAGCCCAACGATGCTTGCAATGCCAGTGTCTTGAATGCGTAAAAAAATGTGAATATCTGGCGCATTATGGTGGATACCCCCGAAAATATATCCGGGAAATTTATAACAATGATTCCATTGTAATGGGCATTCACTATGCAAATAAAATGATCAATTCCTGTGCCCTGTGCGGACTTTGTCGGACAGTCTGCCCCAATGGACTGGATATGGGCGAAGTAGTGCTGGAGGCTCGTCAACGCATGGTAGAGAAGGGGAAAATGCCGTTGTCCACTCATGATTTTGCCTTGCGCGATTTGGAGTTCAGCACGAGCGAATCGTTTGCACTTGCCCGTCATCAACCCGGATTTGATCATAGCCGGTACCTTTTTTTTCCTGGCTGTCAGTTGAGTGCATCCGCACCGGATCATGTATTGAAGACCTATGAATTTTTACGGGAAAAATTACCGGGGGGAGTCGGCATTCTGTTGAATTGTTGCGGCGCCTCGGCGGAATGGGCGGGAAGACAGGATTTGTTTGACCGAACGTTGAATGGAGTAGAAATGGAGTGGCGACGGTTGGGGACTCCAACCGTCATTACGGCTTGCTCCAATTGCTACCGGATATTCAATGAGCATTGGCTGGAGATGAAAATTGAGACCTTGTGGGCTATTATGGACAAGGTGGGCTTGCCTGAAAACGTGGGCAAAAAAAATGAAGGGAAACTTTGTGTTCACGACCCCTGTATGTCCCGTGAAGATTTTCATACACAGAACAGCGTGCGCAGCTTGTTGGACAAGTTGGGCATTCAGCTTGAAGAAACAAGATCCAGTAGAAAAGAAACTACTTGTTGCGGATATGGCGGGCTGATGTCCTTTGCCAATCCTGAGATTGCGAAGAAGATTGTACATCGGCGCAGCAATGAAAGTGCGTTGGATTACGTTGCATATTGCGCCATGTGTCGCGACAATTTTGCCGCTCAAGGAAAACGTACTTTTCATTTGCTGGATTTGATCTGGGGAGCGGATGAAACAGCTGCATCCAGGCTCTCACCAGACTACTCGACGCGTCGGGAGAATCGAACCCGGGTAAAAAATCGATTGTTGCGTGAAGTATACCAAGAAACGGGACGGGAGGAGATTCAAACAATGCGGATAGAAATTCCGGACTCCGTTCGGCTTCTAATGGAACAAAGAATGATTCTGGTGGAGGATGTGCATCAGGTTATCAGCCACGCCGAAACAAGCAGTGAAAAAATGCTGGATCAGGCAACGGGGCATCGGATTGCTCATTACCGTCCGGGGTGCGTGACGTATTGGGTGGAATATTCAGCTCGTGAGGATGGATTTGTGGTGCACAATGCATATAGTCACCGGATGCTGGTGGTGGAGGAAGCCGGATCATGAGTATGATTTGCTTGAAATGCAATGTGCCGCTGGAAACGGGCAAAGTGACGGTTCAGTATATGGAGAGTGCTTTTCCCGTGGAGCTGCCGCGTTGCCCCAGATGCGGGTTGGTGTATGTGCCGGAGCCGTTGGCGGTGGGCAAGATGCTGGATGTTGAAAAAGCACTGGAAGACAAGTAAGGTTGCCGGGATAGGGGGGCAGGAACATGATCGGAATTTATGAAGAGTGTGTGCGTTTGCTGCAGGCAGGGCAGGATGTAGTGCTTGCCACGGTTTTTGAGGCGAAAGGGTCGGCGCCTCGCACGGCGGGAGCCAAGATGCTTGTCCGATTGGACGGTTCCATCAAAGGGACCATTGGCGGGGGGCGGCTGGAGCATGATGCAATGGAGACGGCCCGCACGCTGTTCACAACCCGAAAGTCGACGATTCATGCTTTTGAACTGACTGGAAACGATGTTGCCGGAATGGATATGATTTGCGGCGGACGGGGCGAAGTGTGGCTTCATTTTTTTAGTGCGGAAAATAAAAATAATCTGGCAGTGTGTCAGGCAACCGTCGAATTTCTGACAAAACGGGAGAGAGCCTGGCTGGTAACGGAGATAAGCGATAAGAAAGAAGCAACAGCAAGGCAATACGCGCTGATCCATGCCGACTACTCGATTACCGGAATTTTATCGGCCCATAGGGAAATGATCAATCGATGGGTAGAAAAATCGGACGGACTATCCATATATACCGACAATTTTGGGGAACAACGAGTTTTAATCGAACCCATCCGTCCCGGCAGAACCGTTTTTGTTTTTGGGGCCGGGCATGTTTCCCAACAGGTAGTTCCGCTCTGTGAAAATGTCGGTTTTCGAACGGTAGTGATCGATGATCGGATGGAATATGCTTGTCGGGAGCGGTTTGCCCAAGCAAGCGAAATTGTTGTACTGGATTCATTCGCCGAAGGGTCGGATCTATCGATTGATGAACAGAGTTTTCTCGTGATTCTTACCCGGGGGCATATTTATGACAAGCTGGTACTATCGCATGCATTGCGAACGCCTGCAGCTTACATCGGAATGATTGGCAGCCGACGCAAGCGGGACAAAATTTATCAGGCCCTGTTGGAAGAAGGGGTCTCGCAGCAAGATATTGATCGTGTGCATTCCCCAATCGGCATGGATATTGGAGCCGAGACTCCTGCCGAATTAGCGGTGAGCATTGTGGGAGAACTGATTAAAGTGCGGGCAGCGATGGCGAAATGATGAATTCCCCCAAAATTTCGGCGGTGATTCTTGCGGCAGGTTTTTCTTCCCGTATGTCGGATTTTAAGCCGTTGCTGCCGTTGGACGGCAGAACGGTAATGGAGCATGTGATCCAGACGTTTCGAAATGCCGGAATTGCAGATGTGACGGTGGTGGCGGGATACCGATCGGTTGACTTGATTCCGGCGCTGGAACGTTGTGCGGTTCGCCATACGGTGAATGCACAATATCAGGAAGGGATGTACAGTTCTGTTCAGGCAGGAATTCGGACGCTGGCTCCGGATGTAGCCGCTTTTTTTCTGCTGCCGGTGGATGTGCCGCTGGTAAAACCACATACTGTGCGGCTTTTAGCACGAGACTTTTATCGGAATCGCGGCAGCGTGACGTATCCTGTATTTCAGGGTCAGCGCGGCCATCCGCCGTTGATCTCCAGTGAACTTGTTCCGCTGATTCTAACGCAGAATCGTTCCGATGGGCTGAGGGGCCTGCTGGAAGAGCAGGATGCTTTCGCACGCAATGTCGAATGGGTCGATGAAGGTGTGCTGCTCGACATGGACACCCCCGCCGACTATCAAAAAATACAGGAGCGGAGTGAGAACGCCGATTTTCCTCCAGCAGCCGAATGCAGGGCTATATTTTCCCGCGTGGGAACTTCGCCGGAAGCCATTCGCCACGGACAGGCGGTAGCGACTGTTGCAGGAGTTGTGGCTTTAGCCTTGAATAAAACGGGGTTGTCCCTGAATGTTCGGCGGCTCGAGGCAGCTGCTTTGCTGCATGATGTAGCAAAGGGGAGAAAGAACCATGCACGGACAGGGGGAAGAATCCTGAAAGGTATGGGTTATGGACAGCTGGGGGAAAGCATCTCACGGCATATGGATTTGAAGTTTTCTGCCGCCGACGGCGTTGATGAAACAGCTGTCATATATCTGGCCGATAAATTGGTACGGCGGGAGCAGCAGGTTTCCATCGAAGAACGGTTTGCGCCGGCCTTTGACAAATATCCTTCCGGTCATTCGCTGGCTCCGTTGATTTTGGGCAGATTTCTGACGGCCAAAGCGATCGCCGCCGAAGTAGAACAAAGAATGGGGAAGGCGCTGACGGAGATTCTTTCGCTGAATATTGAAAATGGCAAGGAGAGCATGAGTGCGGCAAGATAATCAAGGGAGACTGCTTGGCCGGACAGAAAGTCTTTGCCCGGTTTGTCTGAAAAAAATTCCTGCGCAGCGGATGGCGTATGGGGATGATGTGTATCTGGAAAAACGCTGTGAGGAGCACGGAGCATTTCGTGTAATTATCTGGCGCGGCAGCGATCCGGCATACTTATCCTGGGCGACCCAAAAGATTCCTTCACAGCCGCCGGTTTGCGATACCGCCGTGGATAAAGGGTGTCCATTTGATTGCGGGCTTTGCCCGGAACATCGTCAACATACCTGCTGCGTTTTGCTCGAAGTCACCGGGCGTTGCAATCTGGCATGTCCGGTTTGCTTTGCCGGCGCAGGCGAGACAACGGAAGAACCTTCTCTGCCGGAAATCAGAAGCTGGTATCAAAAATTGCTGAATAGCGGAGGACCTTTTAATATTCAACTTTCCGGCGGTGAACCTACCCTTCGGGATGATTTGCCGGAAATTGTCGCTATGGGCCGGTCCATGGGATTTTCATTTATCCAGGTCAACACGAACGGACTGCGTTTGGCGCAAGAACCCGACTTTGCCGAAAAATTGAAAGTCGCAGGACTTTCCTGCGTTTTTCTGCAATTTGACGGAATGGATGACGCAGTCTTTCAAAAAATACGTGGCAGAGAGTTGCTGGAAGAAAAGAAAAAAACAATCGACGTCTGCGCTGATCTGGAACTGGGAGTTATTCTTGTAGTAACAGTAGTGCCGGGCGTTAATGAGGATAAGCTGGGTGAAATTGTCCGATTTGCTATGGAACGGATTCCCGCCGTGCGGGGAGTGCATTTTCAGCCTATCAGTTATTTCGGCCGTTATCCCGGTTTCCCCACGGACAAGGACCGGATTACTCTGCCGGAAATTATTCGGGCCATTGAAACGCAGACAGGGGGAAGAATAAAAGCGGACAGCTTGCATCCGCCACGAGCGGAAAATGCCTATTGCTCGTTTCAGGGAAATTATGTCCTGATGCCGGGCGGAGAAC
>CAZSRN010000021.1:7200-14198 GCA_964609115.1 uncultured Veillonellaceae bacterium
TTTGGCGTCAAGCAGCTTCACAGACCTGTTGCAGTGCAGCTCCGGCATCCATGGGCGCCAAACGGGCGCGTGAATTTGTGGCGAAAAAATGGACGGCTCCGACGGCGCAATGTAAAGATAAGGTGGATGGCATGGCGGAACATAACTCCTGTTGCAGTATAAACACAGACAGTCTGGATGAGTTTTTGGTCCGGGTGGAACGATACTCGTTTTGTTTATCCGGAATGGCGTTTCAGGATGCCTGGACTCTGGATTTGGAACGTTTGCGCGAGTGCTTTATCCATGTCATATCCGGCGATCAACGGGTGATTCCCTTCTGCGCCTATAATCTGACGGATAGCAGCGGACGGTCGCTTTATCGGCCCCAGGCAGGAAAGTGAAGACGATGGCAGGCGCGAATCTTTTGGACCGATGGACTGCTCAAAAGATCGGCTTGGGAAACGGAGTGCTGGAGCGAGCGGCGCTAAACCGATACCAGCAGGAACGTCTGTCTGAAACCTTGCGTTTCGTTGCAGTCCATAGTCCCTTTTATCGGGAACGGCTTGGACAATATGCGCAGACGGGCCTTGAGTCTTTGACGGAAGTGGCTGAGTTGCCGTTTACGACGGAGACGGACTTGCGCCAAAGAGGCCCCGAAATGGTGTGCGTATCCCAAAGTCAGGTCAGCCGTGTAGTCACTCTTCAAACGTCGGGAACTGCTGGTGAAGCGAAACGTCTTTGGTTTACTTCGGAGGATCAGAACCTGACGGTGGATTTTTTTCGTGTTGGAATGTCGACTTTGGTTCAGCCGAAAGATAGAGTATTGATTCTTTTGCCGGGGAAAAGGCCCGGCAGTGTCGGGGACTTGCTGGCTCAAGCATTGAAAAAACTGGGAGTTGCGGCAATTCCTCATGGACCGGTCCGGGACCTTGCGGACACTATGCAAATGATGGGCAAGGAACGCGTGACCTCGATTGTGGGAATTCCCGTACAGATTTTGGCATTGGCTCGCTACTCGGAAGAACAGAACGCAAATGGGGGAAAAATCAAAAGCGTCTTGATGAGCTCTGACTCTGCAGCAGATTCGCTCATACAGGAAGTCGAAAAAATATGGGGTTGTCCAGTGTTCGATCATTATGGAATGACGGAAATGGGACTGGGAGGCGGTCTGGAATGCGCCGGATACTCAGGATTCCATTTGCGGGAAGCTGATTTGTATTTTGAGATTGTCGATCCGGTAACGGGAAAACCTGTGCAAGAAGGACACGAGGGGGAGATCGTTTTTTCGACATTGACCAGGCGGGGTATGCCGCTTATTCGCTATCGAACGGGGGATATGTCGAGATTTTTGCCGGAGCCGTGTGTTTGCGGCAGCGTGTTGAAAAGACTATCCCGGATTCATCGAAGAAGTGGTTCCGGCATTCAGCTGTCGGATGGAACTGTGTTGACTTTACGTTCACTGGACGAAGCTCTTTTTGCTATTTCGGGTGTGGTTGATTTTGTGGCGGAAGTCGATGAGGCACAGGGGTTGGTGGGGATTGACCTGTTGACGATTGGCGTGGACGACGCGACGGCAAACCAAGCTGTTGCGGAAAAAATGACGAGACTCTTTGCCGAGGCGGAGACTCGGCAAGGAGTCCGTTTACGGCGCCGGATCCAGGTGAACAAGTGTGACGGAAAATTATTGCCCGGATTTGGGAAAAGAGTAATCAAGAAAGCGAAGGGAAGCTATGGCCCAGAATAAAATAATTTATCTTGTTCGCCATGGGAAAATTGAAGCAGAAGGAGATCAACGCTGCTATATTGGGCAAAGCGACATTTTGTTGGATGCTGCCGGGATTAAGCAGGCGGAACGAATGCGGGAGCGGCTGGTAAAAGCGGGTGCAAAAGCCATTTATTGCAGTGATTTGATACGATCCCGCCAGACGGCTGAGATTTTGGCCGAAAGTTGTCAGTGCCCGATTTTTGTCCGAGCTGATTTGCGCGAAATTCATTTGGGAGAGTGGGAAGGGCTTTCTTTTGCGGAAGTGATCCGACGATTTCCGGAGAAGTTTGAGGCAAGGGGAAAGGATATTGCTTATTATCGAATTCCCGGCGGAGAAAGTTTTGCTGATTGTAGCCAACGGGCACTCGGAGCTTTTCAGGAAATACTTGAAAAAACCGAAGAATCGAGCATCATTGTTGGGCATGCCGGAATAAATCGTTTGATTTTATGTGGTTTGTTGGGGATGCCGATTTCCAACTTGTTTCGGGTCGGGCAGGACTATGGCTGCATTAATGTGATTCAGTACAATGGATCCATGGTGCAGGTGAAGTTGATGAATTCGGTTTTTCGCTAGATGGAGAATCACAGGGAGGCATTGAAGGATGGATGAACTGACTCGTATATCCCAACTTCATCTGCAGGGGTTCCATTGCGCTCAAGTTTTGTTGATCATGGGGCTTGAACATCAAGGAAAAGAGGATCCGGATTTGATCCGGGCAATGAATGGCTTGTCCGGCGGCTTGGGTTTTCAGGGAAAAAATTGTGGGGCGCTGACGGGAGGCGCTTGCCTGTTGGCCCTGTTTGCCGGTCGCGGTAAATTGGAAGAAACTGAACAGAGTTGCCTGAACCTGATGATTCAACAACTGGTGGAGTGGTTCGAAGTCGGGTTTGGTGAAGAATTTGGAGGGATTGACTGTCAAAAAATTCTTGGCGGCGATCCTTGGAACCGGATGACACGCTGCCCTCGGCTCATTAATGAAACTTATTTTATGGTTCGGCAGTTGCTGAAGGAAAACGGCGTTGCTTTTCAGGAGGAGTAAAATATTAGGGCAAGAACGAACAGGGGGAAAACAAGATGTTGTTGGTCGGTAATGGCTGCTTGATTACCCGTGAGGAAAGCCGTCCCTTATGGATGGATGGGTGTGTGGCAGTGAAAAGTAACAAAATTATTGAAGTAGGGATTACGGACGAGTTGCGCGGCAAGTATCCCGGCGCTTTCTTTGTGGATGCACAGGGTAAGGTAATCATGCCCGGATTGATTAATACCCATATGCATTGTTACAGCAGCTTTGCTCGGGGGATGGATCTGAAGGCGCAGTCGCCGCATGAGTTTAATGAGATTCTGGATCGGCTTTGGTGGAGACTCGATAAAACTTTAACCCTGGACGATGTTTTCTATAGCGCAGCGGTGGCGATGATTGACTGTATAAAAAATGGTACGACTACAATTTTTGATCATCACGCCAGCCCTTACTGCGTGCAGGGCAGTTTGGCCCGGATGTCGGAAGCGGCGGCGGAATTAGGCATCAGAACCTGTCTTTGTTATGAAGTCTCGGATCGTGACGGTGCGCAAATTGCCCAGCAGGGATTGGATGAAAATATTGATTACATCGTCCGGTGCCGCCAGGATGAGGATTCTATGCGGCGGGGCATGTTCGGTCTCCATGCATCTTTTACGCTGAACGATGTTTTGCTGCAACGTTGTGCAGAAGCCTCCGCGTCTCTGCATGCGGGCTGCCATATCCATGCGGCGGAAGCTTTATCGGATGCCGAAGATTGCAGGCGGCGCTATGGTAAACGTGTGCTGGAACGGTTACGGGATTTTGGACTGCTGAATCCGGCGACGATCACAGCGCACTGTGTTCAAGTAGATGAGCAGGAAATCGAAATTTTGCAGACAAGAAATCCGTTTGTTGTTCATAATCCCGAGTCCAATATGGGGAACGCCGTTGGCTGCGCACCGGTGCTGGACATGATGCGAAGAGGCATACGGGTAGGTCTGGGAACGGATGGATATACCTGCGATATGTTGGAGTCGCTCAAAGTCGCCAACTTGTTGCATAAGCATCAGCAACGGGATGCGGCGGCGGCCTGGGCGGAGCCGCATGACATGTTGTTTCAGCAGAATGCTGATTTTGCGTCGGCTTGTTTTGGGGAGACGGTTGGACGATTGACGCCGGGGGCCTTGGCTGACATCCTTGTGGTGGATTATGAAGCGCCGACCCCATTGATGGCTGAAAATCTGAACGGTCATGTGTTGTTTGGCATGACGGGACGTTCGGTGGTGACGACCATAATTAACGGGCGCATCGTAATGAAGGATCGTCAGCTCATTCAGACGGACGAGAAACAAATATTTGCCAAGGCGCGAGAATTGGCGGGAGCTTTGTGGAGACGATTTTGAGTGCGGAACAGATTGAAGGGGACACAATCAAAAAGTCACATTCAGTCCCTTGTTCTACTGGACGCATACCGCAAAATACGATATGATAAATGGCGGAAATAGAGACAGAAATGTCTGGAGCGAGGACGCTCTGCGGAGAAGCGCCGCAGGGCGTTTCTTTGGCATAGCAGGAAAGCACTTTTTTCCTGTCACTTCAAAAAATAGATGATTTTGGTTGTGGGGGGCTGCATCAGGTGAAGGGTAGGACCATTATGGTATCGTTCGCGGCGCTGGCCGGTGCATTGGTGATTGGAGCCATATTTATTCTCTTGGCCAAGTCGGATCCGATTCGCGCATATGGAGTTATGCTTACAGGACCTTTCTCCAGCAGTTTCGGATTGACGGAGACGTTGGTGCGAACGACGCCCCTGCTTTTGACCGGTTTGGGAATCATTATTTCCTTTCGCAGCGGGGTATTGAATATTGGCGGGGAAGGGCAAATCCTTATCGGCGCGATTGCCTCGGCCGGAGTCGCCTTGACTTTTCCGGAGCTGCCAACGCTGGTGCTGTTTCCATTAGTGCTGTTGTCAGGCGCTATAGGGGGCGGAATTTGGGGCGGAATTGCGGGTTTTTTGAAAGCCCGGCTGAATGTCAATGAATTGCTGAGTACCGTGATGTTGAACCAGATTGCTGCACAGCTTTATTTGCTGTTGATTCGGGGAGTTTTAATTGATCCTCAGGAAGTGGCGTATGGAACGGGTGTGCCGCAAACTGCGCTGGTTCCCAGTGCAGTTTGGTTGAGTCGATTGATTCCGGGAACCCGGCTGAATACGGGATTTATTCTGGCGCTTATTCTGGCGGTGCTGACGTACGTTTTACTAATGCGTACGACGATGGGGTATCGATTGCGAGCTGTTGGGGCAGGGCCGGAAGCATCCCGGTATGCGGGAATTAATGTGCCGTTTTATATGGTTTTATCGATGTTTCTGGCGGGGGCGCTGGCTGGGCTGGCCGGGACAGTAGAGGTTCTGGGAGTGCATCACCGGGCGCTGGAGGACATATCGGCGGGATATGGATTTAGCGCCATTGTGGCGGCATTGTTTGGCCGCCTTCACCCCATCGGCATTATTCCTGCGTCGATCCTGTTTGGCGCCTTGATTCTTGGCGCAGACATGATGCAGCGGGCTGTCAGTATCCCGGCGGCCATTGTAATGATCATCCAGGGTTTTGTGATCTTGTTTGTTGTTGCCTGCGATGTATTTATCCGCCGTCCGGAGTTGCTGGAGCAATGGAAGATTTGGCGTAGCCGCCGGACCAAGGAGGTGGCGTAACGTGACTGGTTTTATGGAACAGGGAATTCTCATCGGTATTATAGCAACGGGTATCCGTCTGGCCATTCCCTATCTGTTGGCGGCAATGGGTGAAATGTTGACGCAACGATCGGGTGTTTATAATCTGGGGTTGGAAGGAAATATGCTCATGGGAGCGTTCTTTGGCTTTTATGTTACGTTTGTGACGCATTCACCCATGCTGGGCATTTTGGCTGCGATTGCGGCCGGGGCATTGATGGGACTGTTAATGGCATTTGTCAGCGTAACGTTGCAGGCGGAGCAGGGAATCAGCGGCATAGGACTGTCCATGTTGGGGTGGGGACTGTCCGGTTTGTTTTTTCGGCTGTATGTCGGAGGCATTCAGACCATTCAGGGACTTCAGCCATGGAAACTGCCCATTTTGGGAGATATTCCCGTGATCGGGCCCATGTTGTTCGATCATAATGCTATTGTGTATTTTGCTTTTCTATTAGTGCCGGTTTCTTGGTTTGTTCTATTCCGGACGACCTGGGGACTGAGTGTGCGCGCTGTAGGGATGACGCCGCAGGCAGTGGATACGCTGGGGGTCAGTGTAACAAAAATTCGGTATCAATGTCTGATTGTGGGGGGAATGTTGGCTGGATTGGCCGGTGCAACGTTGACAGTGGCCAATACGCATATGTTTGTAGACAACATTACGGCAGGCCGCGGATTCATCGCCATCGCGCTTGTGTATTTCGGCCGCTGGAGTCCATGGGGGATTCTGGCCGGCTCTTTGTTATTCAGCATGGCAGATTCGTTTCAACTTTGGGTTCAAGTTCTGGGGATTAATTTTCCGTATGAATTGGCGGTTATGTTGCCCTATCTCGTGACTATCGTGGCTTTGATGGTTTCCTTTGGACGCATTTGGCAGCCTGCGGCATTGGGTAAACCATATGAGCGCGGCGTCAGGGGGTAAAAACTAAAATAGCGTTGAAAATCAGATTTAATAATGAGGAGGAAGACAAATGAAAAACACTCGTAAAATGTTCTCGGTGGTTTTGGCGATGATCCTTGCACTGTCCCTGTTGGTTGCGGGCTGTGGCGGGGCGGACAAGAAACCTGCGGCTCCGAAAGCGGATGCACCGAAAACTCAAAAGCTTAAAATTGCGCTGGTACTTCCGAGCACAGTCGACGATATGGCTTGGGCTCAATCGATGTTTGAAGCACTGAAGAAAATGCAGTCCCAATCTAAAGACGGTATTGAATTGGCCGTCAGCGAACGTATGGGAAAACCGGTAGATGCCGGTGCAGCCATCCGTCAATATGCGACACAGGGTTTTGATATTATTATTGCGCATGGGGCTCAATATCAAAGCGTGGTTAAAGAAATCGCACCGGAATTTCCTAAGATTACGTTTGCATATGGAACCGGATTCCAGACCGGACCCAATATTTTCGCCTATGATCCGCAAGCGCAGGAAGGCGCTTATGTTCTGGGCGTTTTGGCGGCCAAGATGTCCAAGTCCAAAATCGTTGGTATCGTTGGCCCCGTTGAAGCCGGTGATGCGATCAAATACAA
>CAZSRN010000022.1:0-5941 GCA_964609115.1 uncultured Veillonellaceae bacterium
GCCAACTCCATCCGGCTTGACTTCACCCAGGCGGCAAGTTTAAACGGCCCGTTCCCAATGGTGGTTTGCGGCTGATTGGCCCACTTGCCGTTGGTCGCCGCTGTTTTTTTATGTACGGGGTAGTACGCGTGAAAACTGGTCAAGGCCAAAAAATATGCAGTAGGTCGTTCCAGCTCTATCTCCAGTGTACGATCATCCTTTGCTTTTACTCCCACCTGCGCGGCTTCGGCTTTTTTCGTAGCATACGCCTCGCCATTTTTCAAGCAGTACAGCATATATGCGTTGGGGCTGGCCAATTCAGGCGCCAGTGCGGTTTTCCAGGCATACTCAAAGTCGTGGGCAGTCACAGGGTCGCCATTGGACCACTTGAGTCCGGACCGCAACGTAAACACATATTTTCGCCCGTCAGGAGAAATCTCCCACTTTTCAGCAGCGGCGGCAACCGGTCGATTTTGCTCGTTCAACGTTGTCAACCCTTCGAATAATTGGGCTTCAACCGTCGATGCCGAAAGGCTGGTTGACATCCGCGGATCGATAGACTCCGGTTCGGCTGACAACGCATATCGGATATGGGAGGGACGGGCCGTTTTCTTGCCGGAGCTGCAGCCACTCACCAGAATCAGCGTTAAACTCAGAAAAACCATCAGCCAGAGAATTCCTTGTGATTTTACCCTCAATAGACTCACTCCTTTTTATCTACTCCCCGTATAACATAGGAAAGGTGATTGCCAAATGAATACTTTCTCGCAAAACATACTGGATCGAATTACCGCCATAACAAAAAATGAGCCGGGAACCTTTGCCATCGCGGTCAAAGATCCAACCACCGGCTTTAAATGGAATGTCGGCTCCCGCCCCATGCGGTCAGCCAGCCTGATCAAAGTATTCATCATGGTGGAAGCGTTTGAACAAATGAAGGCCGGGCAGCTTTCTGCAGAAACCCTACTATCCTTTACCGAGTCCGATCGTGTGGCCGGTTCCGGATTGTTGCAAGAACTACCAGCCGGAACCTCGCGCACGTTGTTGGAACTGATCGAGCTTATGATTACGGAAAGCGACAATATTGCGACCAATCTATTGATTGACCGGATTGGAATGTCGGCGATCAATTTACGCATTCAAGCTCTCGGTTGCACCGATACCGTTCTGCAGCGACGAATGATGGACTTTGCCGCCGCCTCAGCCGGGCGGGAAAATTTGACCAGTGTCTCGGATATGGCCCGCGTGTTGAGTTTATTGCATACAGCCGACTGTGTCAATCCTGAATCAGATTTGGCCATGTGCGCCATTCTGGGGCGACAGACGGATCGATGCAAAATCCCCTTATTTTTGCCTTCCGACGCTCTCTGTCAGCATAAGACGGGGGAACTGCCAGGAGCAGAACATGATGCCGGAATCGTCAATACCTCGAAAGGCTCCTATATACTTGCCATCATGAGCGACAATCTTCAGACTTCGGAGCAGGGCTGTCATGCAGTCGCCCGTTTATCCCGGGTCGTTTATGATTGGTATTGGGATTTCCGCTAGCAGCAGCATAAAAATTTACACTCCATCTGTCGGCGCTGTCTGTTGTTGCAACTGCCACTCAATACGGACTCCTTCAATTTTTTCGTCCTTTTTTCGGGGATAAAGCCTGATATTATAAGACTGAGCCATCGTGTCCAACAAAGAATATCCCATTTCCAACAATGTCTGCTTTTCCCGCACCGCCGAAGAAGGTTCGCTTTCCAAAACCACGCCCGGCATTCCGTCATTTTGAATATGACTCCATCCTTTTACATAAACAGGCATTTTTTTGTCCGGATTATGAAGCTCCAAAATGCTTTTCATCACCATCGTCGCCAAACCATAATAACCGCTTAGCAACATGCGCCCATCCAGCTCATTTTGAAGCTGAATCTGTGCAACACACGCATGGTTCAAGTCCAGTGCGATTTGTTGAAGTTCTTTCGTTTCATAAGCAGTAGGCAATACTCCCAAATACATCGCCTGTATTTTTTCTACCCACTGGATTTGCTCGTCGATATCGTGTTTTTTATCGGAAGAACTAACGACACAAGTCTCCAAATGCTGTTTCCAAAAACTACATGTCCAGTGGCTGATCTTTTTGAAACTGGCAATATTTCGCCGTTCATTGGCCAGCTTTTGATCCATTTCATTCAAAATGCGGACATAAGCCGCATTTTTTTTTGCCAGTCCAACCTGAAGTTTGTCACGCTCCGCTTCAATATTATGACGTTCAATGGCCCGTCGCACCGCCCAAAGCAGTTCTTCTTCCATCTGCCAGGGCTTGGGGATGAATTGAAAAATCTCTCCATGATTAATCGTGCCCAGTATTTGGGACAACTGTGTGTATCCTGATAAAACAATTCGTACAGTATGCGGATACTTTTCCCGCACAATTTTCAGCAAGGCCAGCCCGTCCATTACCGGCATACGCATATCGGTCACAATCACGCCGACTTCCTGCTCTTCAAATATTTTCAACGCCGCCGCGCCGCTTTCAGCAAATAATCCATCAAACGCTTCATCCGTTATTGCCCGGCGAATTGCATTCAAAATATGGGGTTCATCATCCACAAACAAAACAGTTCCTTTTTTATCCGCTCTATTCATAGATACGGGCCTCTTCTTCGCCTCTGAGAACTCTCAAGGCCCCGGCAGCCAAAGCTTCCATTTCTTCTTCACCGGGAACTACAACCACAGGCGCCAAGAATCCAATCCTTTCAATGATTGCCTCCACAAGATAGGCAGCATGCGCCATACCGCCAGTCAGAACAATCCGGTCAACGTCCCCTTTTAAAACGCTTGTCATTGCTGCAATATATTTTGACACCTGATAGGGCAACCCCTCCAACAGAAGCATGGCCGCTTGATTGCCTTCCTCCGCCATCTTCCTAACCTGACGAATGTCTTTTGTTCCCAGATAGGCGTAAAAACCGCCGGAAGCAAATAGCCCTTCTTGAACTTTCTGTAAGGAATAACGGCCTGAATAGCATAGTTTTACCAACTGACTGCACGGAACCCCGCCTGAACGTCCTGGCGAAAAGGGGCCTTCTTCCCTGCCATCGACCATATCAATCATCCGCCCGCCACGGTGCGCCGAAAGAGATACTCCGGAACCAAGGTGCGCCACCACCAACTTTGATTCTTCATAGCTTTTTCCCATCTCTTTTGCCACCTTGCGCGCTACTGCTTTCATATTGAGCGCATGGGTCATGCTTACCCGCTCAAACCAAGGCGATCCGGAAATTCGGGCTACAGGCTCCAATTCGTCAACCGATACAGGATCAACAATAAACGCCGGTACGTTGATCGGCTCTGCTAATTTTAAGGCCATAACAGCCCCCAGATTCGATGCATGCTCGCCACGTTCCGCCTGTTCCATATCACGCACCATGGCGGAATTTACCCGATATGTTCCGCCGGCCAGCGGTTTTAGCAATCCGCCGCGGCCAACGATTCCCGTTATGGATTCCAGCGGAATTTTCTCTTTTATTAATTCATGTCGGATAAGGTCAATACGATAAGGATATTGTTCAAAAATCCGACGAAAAGACTTTAGATCATCCCCTTGGTGCTCCAGCGTTTGCTTCATTACCAGAGTTTCCTCATCAAAGACGGCAATTTTAGTTGAAGTTCCTCCAGGATTGACTGCCAGTATTCTATTCATGTTGCGCCTCCTCTTCCCTCGTCATCGGCAAAACTTCTTTATCCGGGGCTGGCGTCTTTTCGCCAATACTAATGCAAAAACCGACAAACCCCCTGCAGTTCCTCGCTTACCTCTGCAGGGGGTTCATATTCTTTTGTTCCTTCAACAAGGTCTTTTATGCGTCAACCTTTGTCGTCAAATAAATCCCGACGGTCATATGGCCGATCTGGTCCTGATTCTCTTCAATAGCATCAATGTGGGCGTCTTCATCATTAAGAATTTTTTCAAGAATTTCCCGGGTTGCAAAGTCTTTGACGTCTCCCGCCTGTTTGATCGCGTCGTTATAGCCTCTGATCGCGCCTTCTTCAGCTTCATGGTCGTTCTTGAACATTTTGGGGACATCACTTCCAATATGAATCTTGTTCTGCTTCGTAACAATCGGTGTTCCTTCAAGAAACAAGATTCGTGAAATCAGCATCGCCGTATGTTTCATCTCATCAATGGCACGTTTTTCAAAGTGTTCATGCAGTTTGCCATAGCCCCAATTGTCACACATTTCCGCATGAACAATGTACTGGTTGATTGCAGTCAATTCATCCGCCAGCAATGCATTCAGCGTCTCGATTAACTTGAGATCCCCTTTCATCATTCCACAGCCCCTTTCATTTTTAAATTTCAGTCCCTGTGTTCCTCTTGAAGACTATTCGACAGTTTTTTCGTCTTTCCTTTTCATCGGGCAGGTAATTTCCCAACAACAGCCGCATATACCGCAAACTGGTTTTCCCCATCAATTCCCAACAATGCGTTCAACTTTTCATCATCAAACGCCGCCATAGCGCACACACCGCACTCGATCGGAGCCGCCCCCAAATAAAGATTCTGGCACACATGCCCTGCATCCAGAAAAACATAGCGCCATGCCCGCTCACTATAGCGCCAGGCGCTACGGTAAACATCGGCAATCCAAAAGAAAGTCGCCGCCGCCATTGTCACCATATCCTGCCCCAGGCAAGCATCTTGCAGTAACGCCCCAATCTTCGAATCCATCCTTACAGGCGCCACAGCATGTTCCAATGCAACATAGCGATAAAGACCCGTAGCCAAGCCCTTCACATGAGTGAGTAAAACATAAGTATCGAGTGGATGCCTGGCGCCGGCTGACGGCACCGTACGAATCGTTGAAGGCGGCAATATTTTCTGAACCCCCTGCGTGCACCATAAAAGCCAGGACACTTCTTCCAACGTTACAGGCGCAGTAGAAAACCGGCGAATACTTCGCCGCCCGGTAATCGTATTTTCCAGCAACGCAGAAGGCGGTTTCAACGTTGCCGGTTTGGGCAAATGAATCACCGGCCCGCTGCCTGTATAGGGCGTTTCAAGCGCGGGAGCCGGAATCCCCTGACTCTGTTCGGATGGCGTCAGGTGATCATAATGCGTCAAGCGGATAAATTCTTTCCCGGTTTGTTGCATAACAGCCTCCCTATAATTGCCGCAATATTATATTTATTTATTCAACATCCGCCCTTGCTTTTCCCTCTACATTTTAATCTTTCGTAAAAATATATGTAACAAAATGACAGATACCCGAATCAAGGCATCTGTCATTCTCAACATCACATGGTTTTCAGTTTTGCAATAACTACACGATTTTCTCCCCATGATAACGTTCCCCGCCGGCATCCGGCATAATTCCGTACCGTTCCGTCCAAAGGGTTTTATACTTCAATGCCTGTGCATGAATACTGCCCCATTCATCCGGAATCGATCGAATCACCTTCGCCGGAACGCCTACGACCAATGAATTGGGTGGAATAATCTGTCCTTCACGGACTAACGCTCCCGCCGCCACAATACTGCCGCGGCCAATCACAGCTCCTGTAAGTACGATTGCTCCGATGCCGATCAAACAATGGTCTTCCACGACCGCTCCGTGAACAACTGCGCTATGTCCAACTGTCACAAAATCACCAAGAATACAGGGATTATGATCCGCCACATGTAATACGCTATTATCCTGGACATTGCTATATTGGCCAATCTCGATTCGGTTTACATCGCCACGCGCCACTGCATTACACCACATGCTGCTGTATTCTTTCATTTTGACCGCGCCGAGAACCTTGGCTCCATCCGCAAGAAAAGATTTGGGATCCAGTTCGGGTTGCTTGCCTTCAAATTCTTTCACTTTGCTTTGCTCCTCTCCACATGATAGACATAGGAATGTAGACTATATAATATAAGTATAACCTAACGCAAAAAAAAAGGAACCCTCCCTGGTTCCAACCCCGT
>CAZSRN010000022.1:6041-12914 GCA_964609115.1 uncultured Veillonellaceae bacterium
AAAATCTTCTTTGAAATTTCTTTGAACCAAATGATTTTCAAAGAAATTTTAAGTACAATTTTTAGTAGTAACAAATAAGAGGTGGCACATGAAATTACTGTTGGTTGATGATGAAGTACATCTGTTGGAAGCCTTGTCGCATACATTAAAAAAAAATGGATATGTAATCGATACTGCTGCTGATGGCGACACCGGAATGGAATTGGCTGTCAGCGGAGTCTACGATGTCATAATCCTCGACCGCATGTTGCCTGGGCGGTCGGGAATGGTTATTTTGCAGGAAATTCGCAAACATTCCATCAATACTCCCGTTCTGTTTTTGACTGCACGCGATTCAGCGGAAGATCGAGTAGCCGGATTGGATGCCGGTGCAGATGATTACTTGATCAAACCGTTCTCAACCGAAGAACTGTTGGCCAGACTACGTGCACTTTCCCGCCGCCAAAACAAAGAATTGACGGAAAACACTCTCACGGTTGGATCGTTAACCCTTAACCCCATGCGGTGCGAAGCGTTGTCTAACGGACAACCCATTCGTCTGACCGTCAAGGAATCTTTGTTACTGGAATTGCTGATGCGCAACGCCGGGCAGGTAATTACCAAGGAACGAATTTTATATAAGGTGTGGAGTTATTCTTCCGACATTGAACTAGCCAACGTTGACCTGTACGTTCACTATCTGCGAAAAAAACTGACAGGGCAGTACATCCGTACAATTCGCGGTGTTGGATATTGTTTGCAGGAGGAAGATCATGTTTCGGAAACTACTTCTTAAACTCACAATTCTCAATGCCAGCGTCATTGTTTTTCTTTTTTTCGCTTTGCTGCTGGGAGCTTATTTTTATTCCCAATATGACATCAACCGGCATGCTAAATTTTTTCTTTCAAAAATTGCTGCAGACATCAATGCGGGTCGTCGGCCGCCCATGTTTCCAGGACAACACCCCGGACCTCCCGAAACATCGTTCGATTTTTCAGCGCCGCCGCATAATCCCCCCCCGCCTCCATCGCCTGCCGGATTACCGTTTGGCGCACCGCCGCCGGACCCATCTCTGGAAGAAGAATTTCCCCGGCCCATTATATTTTATGTAAAAACAGATTCTTCCGGCGCTATTGTCAGCACTTCGGCTTTACAACCATTGGCTCGCGACCGCCTCGATATTTTGGTTCACAAAGTTCGGCAATTTTCTCAAACCAGCGGACAAACAAGCTTTGACAATTCTTCTTACTTTTATTACGTTACACAACGTCAGGATGATTCTGGACAACTATTGTTGTTTCAAAATTTCGACCGCGAACAAAGCGTTTTTCGTACGGTACTTACCTCTCTGGCTGTTATTGGTGTTTTTTGTTTTATCGCTTCCATCTTCGGCAGCTTATTTTTGGCCCGCCGCGCCATGGGGCCCATTCAAAAAGCCTGGGGTCAGCAACGCGATTTTTTGGCGGATGCATCTCACGAGCTCCGCACACCGCTTGCGGTAGTTCAAGCCAGTTTGGATGTCATTCGCAGTAATCAGGATGAGCTGGTAGTCGAACAAGAACAATGGTTGAACAATATCGGTGAAAGCGTCCAATCCATGGCCGCCTTGGTCGAATCGCTGTTGTTTCTTGCCCGTATGGATTCCCAACAACATCCGATAGAAAAAAAAGCATTCGCGCTCGATCAAGCGATTGCGAATGCAGTAGAACCGTACAAATTATTATCGGAAACAAAAAAACTTACTCTTTCCGTCCTGTTGACAGCTGGAATGGAGTTGTATGGCGATGAGGGCAGAATGAAACAAGTTGTCTGCATTCTGCTGGATAATGCCCTGCGCCACACGCCTGAGGGAGGCGCAATTAAAGTATTGCTTCAACGGGTGGGTCGGCAGGGTCAGTTGACAGTAACCGATACAGGAGAGGGAATTCCGGTCGAACACCTAAAAAAAATCTTTGACCGATTTTATCAGGTGGATCCTTCCAGAAACAAAGGCGGTTCCGGCTTGGGGCTATCGATCGCCAAATGCGTCGTCCAAGCTCATAACGGAGAAATTCAAGCGCTGAGCAAACCGGGATCCGGCGCAACCTTCATTGTACGGTTGCCTCTTTCAACATCGCACCCACTTCAATAGAACCACTTGTGTTGCAGGTTTTATTCAAACTATTTCACAAGTATGTGTAAGGAATCCTTCGCGTCATAAAACAAAACAAATGATATTCCTCAAGGTTTTCAATGGCTGAAACACCAAAGAGTGCAACTTGCCGTAACGGATCATGGGACTCGGCATTCTCGGCCTGCATCTTTTTCAACAACGTTTTCCCTTGCCGCGTCGGCCCCCCCATTTCACGCCTGACAATCCGGCGGCTCACCACGGCAAGAAAAGGAACCGTCAGCCCAAGCACCCATTTTTCAAAGCCATCATAGTGGTTAATAAATTTTAAGCTTCCAACCGCAACAAGGCAAGGAGCAACCCCAGACAACAGCCAATGCCAACGGGCCGGTGTTTTCCACCAGCCCGTTTTTTTCATGGCATCTTCTATATCTTTTATGGGTATATGAAGTTGACGGCGAAGCTCCCCGAGCATCGACCAATTCTCCTGCAACCCGGAAACAGCTTGGATAGAAGCGGCTTCCAGTTGGGAAAGTCGGGCGCGTTGTTCATTGGAAACAACAATTCGCAGCTTGTGCTTTATTTCATTGGCTTTTAGTTCAACCATTTTCTGCATGTACAATTTAAAAATGACCATTTCTACTACAGCGCCGTACCCGCCTCTCAGCAAAGCAATTTCTTCTACTTCCGGCGGACGTTGTTCCGTCTGTAACCGATAGCCGCTTCTTCGCAACAAAAGAACGCACAAGCCAATCACAGCGGCTACATATAACAGGTACACAAAATATGGATACATTATCCCAACCCGCTCACAACTTCATTTTAATTTCCAAGGCTATTTAACGTCATAACTGCCAATAATTCTGGTCTTCAAAGCTCCCGCATGCTTGGTCAGGACTTCACCCAAAGCTTCCCTCCGACCGTCGCCTTCCAATTCCACTATAAATACATACTCACCCAGCAGCGTCTTTGCCGGACGGTCATGCACCGAAACCAGTTTATACCCGCCAACACGTTCGATATCCCGCAGAAAAGCGGGCAACGAAGCGGCGCTTCCTTGAGCTGCCAAGGCTGTTCGCGTTTGCCCGAACTTTTGAAAAGGTTTAAGCGTTACCACCCAAAACCGGGTAACATTTGTTTTTGTTACCTCAATTTGTTTTGCCAAGACCTCTAATTTATAAGTGACTGCAGCTTGCGGAGATGCAATGGCCACAACTGACTTATCCCCTGCTTCCGCCACTTTACGGGCGCCTTCCGCCGTGCTGGAAACCTCAATCAGTTTTGCATCCGGCAGGTTGGCCTTCAACCAATCTTTTCCCTGCGCAATGCCCTGCGGATGAGAGAGGACCGTTTTAACATCTTGCAATGTGGTCCCCGGAACGGCCATCAATGTTTGTCGAATCGGCAAATTCACTTCGCCAACTACTACAAAAGCCGGATCATTGATAACCCCGTCCAGATAATTATAGACAGGTCCTCCGACTGTATTTTCGATGGGAACCACCGCATACTGAAACTCACCGGATTTTACGCCGGCCAGGGTTTCAGGCACTGTTTTCATCGGAATAAAAGTCTCTTTATCGCCAAAAAACAAAATGGAAGCTTCCTCAGTATAGGTTGCCGCCGGTCCCAAATAGCCTACTTCCGCCGAAACAGAACCCGAGAGTAAAAACACACAGATCGCCAGCATTGTGAAAACTTGAAGAAAACTTTTTTTCATCGGATAAATCCCTTCCTTTTCTACTTTTCTACCTATTTATCTTTTGATACTATTCGCGTCCGGTCACAAAAAACCTTTGCCTCTCAGAAAGTTGTCAAGATATTCTTCGCCACAAGCTTTTCAGGGTTCGCGCCGCCCGCTCCGGATCGGAGTTGTCCATGATCGCGCTTACAATGGCCACTCCGTCAACGCCAACGGTTCGAAGAGGTGCAATATTGTCGGCTCCAATTCCACCAATCGCTACCACCGGAATCTGAACGGACTGTTTGATTTGCTTCAGCACCTCCAGCGGCAATATCGCCTTGCCCGGTTTCGTACCGGTTGGATACACTGCCCCGCTGCCCAAATAATCGGCGCCTTCTTTCTGCGCAGTCAAAGCATCCGCCACCGTTGCCGCTGTTGCGCCAAGAATTTTATCAGGACCCAACAGATTGCGCGCCACCGCCACCGGCAAATCATCCTGGCCTATATGCAACCCAGCCGCATCCACCGCTTGTGCAATATCCAACCGATCATTAATGATCAGCGGAACATGATAGCGATCCGCAATTACTTTAGCCCGCAGGGCCAGTTGAAAAAAATCCCTCGACGTCGCAGTTTTTTCCCGCAACTGCACCAACGTGACTCCACCCTGCAATGCTTTCTCCAAAATCGCACAGAAGGATTCAGTATCCCGATTGCTGCTATCGGTCACCAGATAAAGAGTATAATCAACCATCGCTTTATTCAACACTTACACGCCCCTGTTTCATGATATCCTGCGCCGTCAAAGTTGAAACCGCATCCATGAGTCGTGTACGGAAGCTACCGGTTCCTTCTTCCGGTTGCAATCTTGCATGTGCCTTTTCACCCGCTACCCCCATAAAAAGAACTCCTGCCGTAACCGCAAGTAATGACCCGCCCATCGCCCCGCACCCGGCAGCAACGAGAGAAGTCGTCATGCACCCGGTTCCCGTCACCCGCGGCATCATCGAAACTCCATTCTCAATCCTGCAGACATTGAATCCATCACTGACAAAATCAACCGCTCCGGTTGCCGCTACAATGCAGCCAATTTGTCGCGCCGCCTGACGCACCGTATCTGCAGCATTCTGCTCAGCCGCCAATGAATCAATTCCCCTCATTGCCCCTGAGATTCCAACCATTCGCTGAATCTCGGCAAGGTTTCCCCTTACGGCTGTCAGTCGAACACACAGCAATAACTTCTCTATACTACGAGTTCGGACTTGTGTAAACCCAACCCCGACCGGGTCCAGTATCACGGGAACTCCTGCTTCATTGGCTTTTTGCCCGGCAATCAACATGCTTTCCAGCATGCGCGTATTGGGTGTTCCCATATTAAGCGCCAATGCGGCTGATTGGGTTACGACTTCCGCCACCTCCGCCGAATCATTCGCCATAATGGGCGAAGCCCCTATGGCCAAGGTCACGTTGGCGCAATCATTGATGCTGATATAGTTGGTAATATGATGAACAACAGGTTTCTGAATCCGTATCAAATCAATGCCCAGAGAGATTTGTTCCAGTAAGCTCATAATAATCCTGCCTTTTGATATAGTTCATAAAAATGATGTGTCGGTCCTACCCCTTTACCGATTGGCAACGCATGTTCAATCGCCACAGTGATATATCGTTTTGCGTCAACCACAGCTTGCCTCACGGTCGAACCCAATGCCAGATTGGCGGCAATCGCGGAAGATAAGGTGCAACCGGTACCGTGCGTATTTTTTGTTGGAATGCGCAGAGCCTCCAAATGCAAAAAATTTCGTCCATCATACAGGATATCCGTCGCGTCGTTCAAACGATGTCCGCCTTTCAGCAATACATTTTGCGGTCCCAACGCTTGAATGTCCCTGGCGGCGGCCTCCATATCGGCAAGTGATTCAATGGAACGATGCAGAATAGTCTCCGCTTCCGGAATGTTAGGCGTGACTACAGTCGCCAACGGCAATAACTCTTCTACCAAAACAACTTCCGCCTCCGGTTGCAATAGATGATATCCGCTTTTTGAAATCATTACGGGATCGACGACTACCCACTGCGGAGCATATTTTCGCAGACCGGCGGCAATTATGCGAATGGTTTCCGGTTGTGAAACCATCCCGATTTTAACCGCATCTGCGCCCATGTCCTCAAAAACGGCTTCGATTTGTTTGGCAATAATCTCCGGTAAAATATCCTGAACCGCCAGAACCCCCAGTGTGTTCTGCGCCGTTATCGCCGTTACGGCGCTCATGCCAAACACTCCGTGCGCTGCAAAAGTTTTCAGGTCAGCCTGAATTCCAGCGCCACCGCCGGAATCCGAGCCTGCTATCGTCAATGCTTTTTTCATGTCTTTCCCTCACTTCCTGCCATCGATAACAAAAAAGCACAGACCCGGATAGAGTCTGTGCTGTCTGCAACAAAGCAACACATGATCGCAGTCCCTACGCTGGCATAATCCAGATCAGGTTCCAGGGTAGAAGACTTTGTCGGGTCTCCGTCTCAGCCGGCCTCTCCGGCGCCCCTCGCCTCTAAATTCATGTATTTGTCGCTATTATTTTACTGTATTGCCTGCACATTCACAATAGTACACCCCGTAGAGAAGGCCGCCAAACTATTGTGGGCTTAATTGTTTTTATTTTTCCGTAAGCACTTTGTAGGCATTCTCATTTTGTACATCTGTGATAAACGGAATCTTCGTTTCTTTTTCCGTTTCGCGGTTTCCGGAAGCAATATCAGCCCGAGAAATACCAACGGTCTTGAATTTGCGGGCGCCTGCCATCAACTGCTGTAACCCGGCATTCAATTTATCCAGACAAGTCCACATGGCAATGGCTCCGTACGGAATATCTTTCATTTCATCTTTGCCGACTTTCTTCTGGACATCATAATACCCGGCAAAAATTTCTTGCGGCGAAGAGCCGTATTCTTTGAAACTATCCGGCAGCTTGTCCCAATTTCCACAGACCGCTGCTTTCCGTTCAGGATTGATAGCCCCTTCTATATTCGATCCCACAAATCCCGGAATCATCGTTGCACGTCCCATACAGATCAGTTTTGTGAATGGGGATCCTAATGCCA
>CAZSRN010000022.1:12969-13333 GCA_964609115.1 uncultured Veillonellaceae bacterium
TTGATCTTCACGAGCAATCCCGCCGCCGAATGCCATATCCACGACTTTTGTCCCTGCTTTGGCCAAAACGTTTGCATATTCGTGCGCTTTTGAGTGAAGAAGAATGGATGGCACGCCCCAAGTTTCCATCATGTTCCACGGGCTCATTCCGGTTCCGCCGCCAGATCCGTCGATCGTCAACAAATCCAGTTTGGCGTCACTGGCAAACTTAATCGCCATGGCCAGCGCTTCCATACCATAGGACCCTGTCTTGAGAGAAATGCGCTTGAACCCGATTTTGCGAAGGTATGCAATGTTATTCATGAAATCTTCCCGAACCTGATCCGCCGACGAAAGGTTCGTATAACCCAACCGGCTGTGGCGG
>CAZSRN010000022.1:13343-14005 GCA_964609115.1 uncultured Veillonellaceae bacterium
AGATTTTATCGCACCATGTTTAAAAGCTTCCTGAACCTCAGGTGCTGTTGGATCCGGATCAACGATATACCCGCGATTTTTTAAGAAAACGGCATAATCAAGATCGCTGACCTGAATTTCACCGCCAATATCTTTGGCTCCTTGTCCCCATTTCAGCTCAATAACCGCTTTATCGCCATATTTGTCAATAATGTACTGCGCCACGCCATTTCGTGCATCTTCGACATTCATCTGCACAATAATTGCGCCATACCCGTCATAATAACGCAGATAGCAATCAATCCGGCGTTCGAGTTCCGGGGCTTTGGTGATTTTGCCATTGTTCAAAACAGAAGCTTTGTCAATTCCAACTACATTCTCGCCGATAACGATGGGAATTCCCACTAATGCCGCGCCGATTGCAAAAGACTCCCAATATTTCGCAGCAATAAAAGTGGAGCCAAGCGCTCCCGTCATCAGAGGCATCCGGCATTTAGTCGTTATTTCATTGCCAAATTCGCACTCCGTGCTGACATTGGGGAAAATACAGTCATCCTGTGAGTTTGAAATCCCTTCCGGCATATTCTGCGCACCATAATTGTAGCCCATAATCCGCAGCGATCCATATGATACGCCGAGGGGATTGTTATTGCCGCTGCCGGCCGTAATTACGCCAAAATCGC
>CAZSRN010000023.1:0-13969 GCA_964609115.1 uncultured Veillonellaceae bacterium
TCGCCACCTCAATCAGACGGTTCTCTTTCAACGTTCGCCCGGTTTCCACGATATCGACAATCATCTCCGCCAATCCGACCATCGGCGCCAACTCAATCGAACCGTTGAGTTTGATGATCTCCATCTGGATTCCATTGTCGAGGAAAAACTGTTCCGCAACACGGGGATATTTTGTGGCTACCCGCAGATGTGCATACTCACTTAGCTTCTCACGCTGCAAGGCTTCCGGCACCGCCAGCATTAACCGGCAAAGTCCGAAATTCAAATCCAGTAATTCATACACGTTTTTTGCTTCTTCCAATAAAACATCCTTGCCGATAATACCGATATCCGCCGCACCGTATTCCACATAAGTCGGCAAATCCATCGGCTTGGTTATAACAAACTGAATTTTTTTTGTCTCATTAACAATCACCAGTTTGCGGGAATTTTCCGAGAGGCCTTCCGCGGTATACCCAAAACGAGCCAGCATATCCGCCGAAGGTTGAAATAATTTGCCCTTGGGCAAGGCTATTGTCAGCATATCTTTATCGGGAGAAGTCACGGTATTGCCTCCTATTTTCTTTAGTTATTTAAAGCGTTAACACGTTACTTATGGTACCATATTTTTTTTACAGCGTCAATTCATTAGTTTTTCTTAATGGCATAATTGTAATGGTAGGAATTTTCCTGGGATCGCAGAATAATAAACTTATAAAGTATCTTCTAAACAGGAGGATTATTATGTCCGCTGCACCCAAAATTCTTATTTTCAATCCGATTTCAGACCGCCAAAAAGAGTTTATCACCGCGATTGCGCCCGCAGCCACGATTATTTCCACGTCGCTTGATCAGGCCGCCGATCAAATCATTGATACCGAGATTCTTGTCGCCTGGGGGTTCAATAACATTCGCCCATTCTATGCCCAGGCCAAAAAGTTGCGTTGGGTTCATGCGCTGACCGCCGGAGTGGAATCGCTAATTTTCCCTGAAATTGTTGAAGATTCCGTGCTCATCAGCAATTCCAAAGGTATTCACGGCATCCCCATGTCTGAACACGTTCTGGGGCTGATGCTCAGTTTTACACGTCGCCTGAATCTGCTCCACCAGCTGCAACTCCACCATCTTTGGAACCGGCCTGCAATAAATGAGCTGCATGAAATCAATGGAAAAACCATGGCAATCGTTGGTTTGGGCTCTATCGGCCATGAAATTGCCAAAAAAGCAAAAGCCATGGACATGCGCGTAATTGCCGCCAAGCGGGAAATGACAAAGGAGCCGTTCGTAGACCATCTGTATCGTCCCGAACAGCTCCTGGAAATGTTGGCAGCGGCGGATTTCGTAGTTGTCACATTACCTCTCACGGAAGCAACCCAAAATCTCTTTGGTAAAGAACAGTTTGCCGCCATGAAACCCACGGCGTACTTCATTAATGTATCACGCGGCGGAGTCGTTCAGGAAGATCAACTGGTTGCCGCCCTGAAAGAAAACAAAATAGCCGGCGCCGGTCTGGATGTCTTTGTCGAAGAACCGTTACCGGCAGCAAGCCCCTTCTGGGACTTGCCCAACGTGATCATCACGCCGCACTTGGCCGCCATCTCTCCCGTCTATTTGGATCGCGCGCTTCAGCTGTTCGCCAAAAATCTTGCTTGCTATATTGAGGGGAAGCCGCTGACAACCCAAATCGACAAAAAGCGGGGTTATTAGGCGATATAAAGGCAATTTTCGCAGTTTCGCGCCTTTCCGTCAGATTCTGCTGCGGCTTTTGTCTGAGACTGCAAGCCAATTTCAGCAACCTCGCCTTTGGCGCGGATACGGCGAACTTCCGCAATAGCCTGTGGCAATTTCCCCTCTGCCCAACCCACATACGTTCTGGGGCAATGCTCAACAGTTTCCAGCCCTTGGCGTTCCAGGGCCAGAAGAACCCTTTCAATTCCCATCGCAAATCCTGTTGCCGGTTGCTCCCGTCCGAAAGCTCCCGCCATTCTGTCGTAGCGTCCTCCTCCCGAAATCGGGTATCCCAAGCCGGTGGTATACGTTTCAAAAACCATCCCGGTATAATAATCAAAATCGCGGATGATTCCCAGATCAAACATGACATATCGATCAATCCCATAGTTTTCAAGCAATCGATATATTTCAGCCAGATTGTCTAATGCAGCCTGGCTGATTTCATTTTTTACCCGTCCCCGCACTTCCTGAAGCAATTCTTTTTTCCCATGCAGCATGGGAAGCTGTTGCAGCAAATTGCGGATAGTCGAATCCATTTGACATTCTTCCAGCAAATCAGATAAACCGACCATGTTTCGGTCAATCAGCGCCTGCTTGACCTTTCGGCTCATCACTGCATCCAATCCGGCTTCCGACATAATGCCGCTGATGAAGTCAACCTGCCCAATGCAAACTTGAAAATCCACCAATCCGGCAGCCAGCAGTGCTTCCACCGCGACAGCAACTACTTCCGCATCCGCCGCCACGTTTCCGGCGCCCAGCAGTTCCACGCCGGCCTGATAAAATTCACACTGTCGCCCTGCCTGCGCTTCTTCCTGGCGAAAAACATTCGCCAGATAAAACAGGCGTAACGGAAGCGGGTTTTCTTTCATACGCATCACCGCAACTCGGGCAATGGGCGTCGTCATGTCCGGTCTCAGCGCCAACATTCTTCCATTCCGGTCAAAAAAGCGGAACGCCGAATCTTCAGAGGTTTCCGGAGCTCCGGCTTTCAGCGTTTCATAATATTCAAAGGTTGGAGTTATCACTTCCTGATATCCCCATTGCAAAAAAAGCTGGGCCAGTCCATTTTCCATTTCTCGTTTGCGAGCCGCGTCCGCAGGCAATATATCCTTGGTTCCATAGGGAACCTGGGGAATAAATTCTTGTCGCACCATGCTTATTTTCCTGCCTTCATTTTTTCTTTTTTACGGCCACGTCTTCATGACCAAATCGTGACAACACAATTTTGTATCCATCCGCCCCATAAAGCAAACATCGTTTAACCCGACTGATCGTCGCAGTACTGGCGCCGGTCCGTTCGACAATGTCGTCATAAATATACCCGGCCTGAACCATCCGGGCAACTTCCAGACGCTGCGCCAGAGCCTTGATTTCTCCAATTGTACAGATATCTTCGAAAAACTGATAGCATTCTTCTTCACTTTTTAACAACATAATCGCTTTGAACAATTGGTCTGTAAGTGGATCTTTCAGTTTTGGATTTGCCGGCATAGTTTCGCCCCCCTGCTACGTTGCAAAATAGAATTCGTCATTTTGTCCGGCAGTTCCTGCTTCATTTCTGTATTTCTTTATTCTATGAAAATGTTTGCTGCTTGCATTTTCTTCTTGACACTCCATTATTAGTTATGTTAGCATACGATACAACAGAATAAAACACTGACGTGTTTTTCATCCAGAGTTGGCGGAGGGACTGGCCCGATGATGCCGCGGCAACCATCGCAAAATGCGAAACGGTGCCAATTCCTGCAGGGAAATCATCCCGGCAGATGAAGAACGGCTTGTCTTGAATGCAACGCCTCTTTCATCTGTGAAGAGGCGTTTATTTTTTCTGGGGAAAGGAGTCGGCCGACTGTGATTAAACTTGAAAACCTCCACAAAACTTATCAAGGCGCTAATGGCACATTGGAAGCGTTGCGCGGAGTCAGCGTTCATATTCCGGAAGGTCAAATTTTCGGCGTCATTGGCAAGAGCGGCGCCGGAAAAAGCACCCTGATTCGCTGCATCAATATGCTGGAATGCCCTACAGCCGGTTCGGTCATTGTTGACAATGAAGAACTGACTACAATGCCGGAACGGCAGTTGCGGGATGTCCGAAAAAAAATCGGCATGATTTTTCAACATTTCAATTTGCTTTCTTCGCGCACGGTTTACGATAACATTGCTTTTCCACTGGAACTAGCCGGTAAAAGCGCAGCCGAAATCGCGGCTGCCGTCGATCCATTGCTGGAACTGGTAGGTCTGGCCGATAAAAAAAACCAATATCCGGCCCAATTGTCCGGAGGGCAAAAACAACGTGTGGGCATTGCCCGCGCTTTGGCCAACCGCCCCAAAGTACTGCTTTGCGATGAGGCCACATCCGCCCTGGACCCACAAACAACCCAATCCATTCTTGCCTTGCTGAAGGATATCAACCAACGCTTTGGCCTCACTATTGTCATCATCACGCACGAAATGCAGGTTATCAAAGAAATCTGCGATCGGGTCGCTGTTATTGAAAACGGCTTGATCATTGAAGAAGGATCTGTCGTTGATTTGTTTGTCAGACCGCAAACCTCGACAACAAGAGAATTTATCCGGACCATTGTCAATCATGATATGCCGGAGGTCTTCGCAGACATTGATTTTTCGCCGGTTCCGCTTCCCGGAAGCAGCTTGATGCTACGCCTCTCATTTATCGGGGCAAGCGCCAATGAACCCATCATTACGGGCTTGGTTCGCCGGTTTAATGTAGAAGTGAATATTTTGTTCGGCAATATCGACCACCTGAAAAACACCCCGTTTGGCACCCTGTTGATTGAACTTTCCGGTGAGGATGCTTCCATTCAAGCCGCTCTGAAGTATTTGAATGCAAAAGAACTGGGAATTGAGGTGATCGGATATGTCGCAAGAAATGCTCGCGTTGCTGGCTGAATCTCTCGGTGAAACCTTATACATGGTGGGGGTTTCCGCTGCCATCTCAACCGTTCTCGGCATTCCGCTCGGCGTCATCCTCGTTACTACCAGCCGTGGACACATTCTTGAGAATGTACTCATAAACCGAATTTTGGGGGCCATCGCCAATGCGACTCGTTCGACGCCCTTTATTATTCTTATGGTTGCGATTATTCCCCTGACCCGTGTGCTTGCCGGAACCTCCATCGGCACCAATGCCGCCATTGTTCCTCTGGCGATTGCATCCATTCCTTTTGTGGGCCGCGTGGTTGAATCTTCTCTTCGCGAAGTAGACTACGGCCTAATTGAAGCCGCACAGGCCATGGGCGCATCTCCGTTCCAGATCATTACCCGGGTTTTAATTCCTGAAGCACTGCCCTCGATTTCTCTCGGGTTGACGCTTACCGTTATCAGCCTCATTGGTTACTCAGCCATGGCCGGCGCCATCGGCGGCGGCGGATTGGGCGATCTCGCCATTCGATTCGGTTACCAGCGTTTCCGGGTGGATGTCATGATTGCTACCGTGGTTATTTTGATTGCCCTTGTCCAAATCGTCCAATCGGCCGGTGACATGCTGGCTCACCGATTGAATAAAAAATAAACTGCAAGGAGAGATTATTTATGCACATTGCCAGAAAATCGTTGGCCCTTATACTCTGTCTTATTTTTGTCCTTGTTCTGGCTGCCGGTTGCGGCGGTAAAAGCGAACCCGCAAAACCCGCAGCGGCTCCCGCAGCCGATAAACCGCTTAAGGTTGGCGTAACCCCAGGTCCACACGCGCAAATCATGGAAGTCGTTAAAAAGGTAGCGGAAAAAGACGGACTCAAAATCCAGATCGTTGAATTCAGCGACTATGTTCAACCCAACGTTGCACTCAGCCAGGGAGATATCGACATCAACAGTTTTCAGCATCTCCCTTACCTCGAAAACATGGTGAAAGATCGCAAATATGATCTCGTAATGCTGGCCAAAACTTTTACCTTCCCCATGGGTATCTACTCCAAAAAAATCAAAAACATCAAGGATCTTAAGGATGGCGCAACCGTTGCTATTCCCAATGACCCAACCAATGGCGGACGTGCCTTGATTCTATTTGAAAAAGCCGGACTGATCAAACTCAAACCGGGTTTAGGTCATAAGGCATCTGTGGTTGACATCGTAGAAAACCCTCGTAAATTCAAAATTCGCGAATTGGAAGCGGCTCAAATTCCCCGTACGCTGGAAGACATGGAAATCGCGGCAATCAACACGAACTACGCCATGTCGGCGGGATTAATGCCCGCCAAGGATGCGTTGATTCTGGAAGATTCCAGTTCACCCTATGCCAATATTCTGGCGGTGCGCGGCAAAGATAAAGATAATCCTCTGTACAAAAAATTCCTCAAAGCCTATCAATCGGAAGAGGTAAAGAAATTTGTCACAGAGCAATTCAAAGGTTCTGTCATTGTTGCCTGGTAAAATGTAAATAATTCGTCAGGAATATTGCAAAAATTTAAATTCTGTTCTATAATGTAACCAAAGGGTAGATGGGGATGAAAAAAATAAAGAAGTTCCCGGAAGTAACTACCTGAAGACCGGTTAATACCGGAAGGGGTGATTCCATTGAAAGGATCAATGGAGATTGAACCACAACAGCATACGATCAGTAGACAGTGTATAGAGGCACTGTAAGGTACAAAACGAGTTTGTATCATTGGAGCTTAGTGGTTGCGACCCTGACTCCACAGCAGAAATATAAAACGGGCGGTTTCGCAAGAAGCCGTCCGTTCTATATTTGTCGCACATTCTATTTATCGATTGAATCCGAGTGTTGTTCTTTTTCTGAGTCCTTATCATGGCACCGCCGACAATACCCGTAAATCTCAAACTGATGATTGACCGGGGTAAAATCACATTCCCGCATAAATGACGCCACCTCCGTTCCTATCGGGCACCAGGGAACTTCAGAGGTTTCACCGCATGTCAGGCAAATCAGATGATGATGATGAACATTTCCCGCTAATTCAAATCGGGCTTTCCCATCGGTCAGCAACGTTCGCCGTATTTGTCCCTCTTTTGAATACGTCTGCAAATTTCGGTAGACTGTCCCCAAACTGACATTGGGATATTTCTCACGAACTCGCCCATACACTTCTTCTGCCGTCATCATTTTAGGATTGGATTGCATCACATTAAGAATCGCCTGTTTTTGCAAAGTGAGTCGCGTTCCTGTCATTTTCTCGCCGGAAGACTTCATCGGGAACCTCCTTTCTTCTGCAGGCCAAAATGCAGCAACGACACCACCGCGTAGGTTCCTACGGCAATTAAGACAATAGAGGCGCCGGATGCCAGTCGAACCGTATAGGAAAACCAAAGACCCGCGAGGCAAAACAGAATTCCGAATAATACGGAAAGCCCCATAATTTTTTTCATGTCATAAGTAAACTGCTTTGCAATCGCAGGAGGAGCCGTCAATAACGCGATTACCAAAATAATCCCTACAACGCGGATCAGAATGACAACCGTAACAGCCACCAGCACAAACAGTAGATATTCAAGAAATCGTACCGGCACTCCGGTCACACTGGCAAATTCTTCGTCGAAAATATACGCTTTAAAAACCTGAAAAAATGCAATCACCATTGCCAGGACCAAGAATCAGTCGCAGATCTGTTCTGGATACCGCCAGAATGTTCCCAAAAAGATAGGATGCCGTATCCGGCGGATATCCCGGCGTCATTGCAATAAACACAACCCCCAGCGCCATGCCGAGCGACCAGAACATGCCAATCAACAGGTCCGTATCTGTTTTTGCCTGACGTTTCACCGCCGCGACGCCAACCGCCGCCAGAACAGATACTCCCAAAGCCGTCAGAATCGGCTCCACCTTCAAAAAGTAGCCCAGTCCGATGCCTCCGAACGCAGTGTGGGCAATTCCCCCACTCATCATCACCAGTTTTTTCTCCATGATATATGTCCCGATAACACCACAGGCTATACTCGCCAGTATGGCCGCCATAATCGCATTTTGAAGAAAATTATATTTCAAAATTGCATCCATCAGAGAGTGCCTCCTTCATGTCCACGCAACACTCTGTGAGGAACACCGTGTGCGATGAGATCAACCGGACAACCATACACTTTTTCAACCAAACCCGCTTCCAGTTCGGTCCGCCCGTGATAATACAGCTGTTGGTTCAGACAGGCAATCTTGTCGATATTCGAAGATACGGCGCTCAGATCGTGGGTTACTATCAGAATTGTCATTTCCTTGTTCAATTCCTTGAGAATTTCATAAATGCGGGTTTTGGAAGCAGAGTCGACACTTGCAGTCGGCTCATCCAGTATCAGGATACGTGGATTCACTGCCAAGGCCCGGGCAATCAGCACTCGTTGAAGCTGACCACCGGAAAGCTGTCCAATTTGACGTTGTTTGAGGTCGGCAATTTCCAGACGCATCAACAAAGCATGCACCAACTCGCGGTCCTGGTCATTGTACCTGACCCACCAGTGGCCTTGTCCCGCCAAACGGCCCATCAGCACCACTTCTTCCACACTGATGGGAAAATGGCGATCAAAGCGGGAAAATTGCGGCACATATCCGATATTGCGACGTGCCTTGTCGCCGGCCTGACCGAAAATCCGAATGCTGCCCGATTGTGGTTGCACCAAGCCGAGAATCGCTTTCAGCAGGGTTGTCTTCCCCCCGCCGTTGGGACCGATGATGCCGAGAAATTCACGATCTTCCACGTTCAGGCTGATGTCTTCCAAGGCACAGTCTTCACCATAATATACACTTAAATTTTTAATTTCCAATGCTTGAGTCATTTAATTAATGCCCATCCGTTTCCTATTTGATGCCTTCGGCAAAAATCCGTGCCATTCGTTTCAGATTATCAACGTAATCCATTGCCATCGGCGAGACTTTTTCCGCCCGTCCCCCTAATTCTTCGGCGAATGTTCGGGATTGTCGGCCATCAATGTCTTCCTGATAAAAGATAATTTTGATTCCCTTTTCGCGGGCCATATCAATGATTTCCCTCATGCGCCGGGGATCAGCCTCTTTCCCTTCCTCTTCCAACGCCACCATCGTTAGATTATATTCCTCGGCAAAATAGCCAAAAGCCGGATGGTAGACAATGAAAGTCCGGTTGGTCATGTTTTGGAACAACGCCTTCAACTCACGATCCGAAGCTTCAATCCGCTCAATATACCGCTGGGCATTGGCTTCATAGGTTGCACGATTGGCGGTGTCCAACGCGCTCAATTCCCTGGCGGTCAGCTGTATCATAGCAATCGCCCGTTTCGGTGACAGCCATATGTGGGGATCCTGGTCGTCAGGCGCAAAATAACGCGGTACATAGCTCTTGGCCACCTCATTTTGCACGTCAATGATTTTCAGGTTCTTATTCATGTCCGCCGCTTTCGGTAAAATTGTTGCCCGTTCGGGAGGAAGTCCCAATGCCAGATACAAGTTGGCATTGCTGATTTGTTCCATATCCTGCGGCGGCGGTGAATATGTCTCATGATTCGCTCCAGGCGGCAAAACGGTTACAACATTGACCAGTTCCCCCGCCACTTCTTTGACAAAAGCGGCTTGCGGTGCAATGGTAACAACCACCGTCGGCCTAGACTGAGCCCCTGCCATAAAATGGCCGCCCGTCGTCGCAAGCGTTGCAACGACCAGAACTACCATACATATTCCCGCGACGATCCATTTAGTTTTTCTTTGCATTTGTTACTCCCCCAAGTGTCAGTAATAATTACTATTATTACTTTATCATTGGAAGAGGTCAACGTCAAATGATCGTCAGATGGAAAAACCGGTCCCACCCACAAAGTTAGTCCGGTTCAGGCAATTTCTACTTCCTTTCTATCTACAGGCCACTCAATTTGACGACCTGAACCCGGCAGGATACAATGTCAACAGATTCTGATTAAAAGGAGTGCACCCATGCTCGGCACATTTGTCAATGTTGCAGCCATCCTCGCCGGTGGCATTCTGGGAATGTTGCTTAAAAATGGCATATCATCAAAAATTGGCGATACGGTAATGAAGGGGCTTGCTCTCAGTGTTTTATTGGTTGGAGGCATGAACGCCCTGAAAGTCCACAACCTTTTGCTCGTTATTATGGCAATGGTAATAGGCGGTGTTCTGGGTGAAGGGTTGGATATCGATCAAAAGCTTAAAACAATCGGCGACACCATTGGCCTTAAACTAAAAGGAAAAGGCGGGCGAGTCTCCGACGGTTTTGTGACCGGCAGTTTGATTTACTGTGTAGGCGCCATGGCTATTGTCGGCTCGTTGGAAAGTGGTTTGTCGGGCAATCACGAGATTTTATTCGCCAAATCCATATTGGATGGAATTTCCTCCATCATCTTTGCTTCTACTCTGGGCATCGGCGTTATATTGTCCGCATTTTCGGTGTTACTTTATCAAGGAGCCATAACCCTCGCCGCATCCTTTCTGCAGCCGTTGCTCGCCGAAACTGTAAAGGCGGATATGAATTCCATCGGCGGGTTGCTAATCATCGGAATCGGCCTGAATATGTTGGGATCTCATAATTTGAAAGTCGCCAATCTATTACCGGCCATTTTTATTCCGTTAGTTTACCAAGTGATTTCCTTATGTTTTTGAGTCCGAGAAGGAACATACCTTTTCAGGGAAGAATTGTTTGTACTGATCAATATTTTGCGCAAATATAAGCAGGGAGAATCAATCATGAAGCAATTTGGGGAAAGAGCTTCACAGGGTTTGGCGGTTCTTGGCCTCATTTTTCTCTTCACTTTGGCGCAGCACAGTTATTTGCTTTTTTATTCCGTTATTAACGTGTCTTGCGCAGCCATCGGCATTGCCGTTTTTCTTTTGACTTTTTCTTTACGGGATATTATCTCGTCCTCCTTCTTTTCCATCGTCGGATTGGGATATGGCATTGTAGCCATTTTGGATCTAATACAAATTTTATTATCGCAAGGTTTAACCATCATTATTAAGGGTTCCGACGTCTTCGCCGAATACCTTTTGTCGATGGCTCGCTTATATGATGCCGGCATCCTGTTTGCCGGTATTTTTCTTTGTAACCGTCTCATCCCTTTTCATATTATCCTGAGCCTGCATTTTTTTGTTTTGCTGATAGGTATTTCGTCTTTATTCTTAGTACCCGTCGTTTCTGACTGGAATCCTTTCCTCTTCAATTCAGTTCCTTTGAAAACGGTAGTTGAAATTATCGTACTACCCCTCCAACTTTATAGTATTCGTTTGCTATCGCAAAACCGCAGTCAGTTTTCTCCAACAGTTTTCAAATATCTGATGGGCACTTATGTAGTAACGTTATTGACCGAATTCATCTATTTCGTGAATCCTGCGATTTATACCAATATAAGCCTGCTGGGTCATTTTTCACATTTCACGGCTTATCTTCTGTTTGGTCAGGCCTTCCTTTCCCATACACTGCGCGAACCTTTGAATACCAGCGTTTCTGCTTTAAATAAAAAAAATTATGAACTGGAATCCGTCAATACTTCGCTAAGCAACGAAATTATCAGCCGCACGCTGACAGAACAGGAATTGCAGAAAAAAAACAAGATGCTTTCGGCTTTTGCGGATACTTTGGCTGACATAATGAGTCAATCCAGCATATCTGAACTGCTGGATCTGCTTATGGCCCGTACCGGCCAACCGATTGGCTGTCCAAACAGCTTTATATATTTAGTTGACCCGAAAGACAATACCATGACGATGATTTCCGCTACCGGATGTTTTCAATCGTACGTAGCGCTTCGCCTTCGATCAGGGGAGGGTTTGGCCGGAAAGGTTCTGCAGGAAGAAAAAACCATCAGCCTTGCGGATTACTCAAACTGGTCCAATCGGATGCCCGGCGAGCAGCGTGACAAAATTAAAGCCGTCGTTGGAGTTCCATTAAAAACCGGCAAGCGCATTGAAGCGGTAATCGGCTTCGGTTACGAAGATGCCGAAAGCAGTTTCAGCCCGGTTGATATCAATTTTATCGAGCGAATTGCCGCAGTCGGTGCGATTGCCATTGAACGCTCCAATTTGTATACGAAATTGACCAGCGAGTTGGCTGAACGAACAAAAGCCGAAGAAGATCTGGAGCGCTCCCGCAACTATTATTTCAGTCTGTTCGAACAATTTCCCGGCATGATCTGGCAAGCGCTTACCGAAGACCGCCAAGGCTTTTATTTCAACGAACATTGGCTGAATTTTACGGGGCACTCGTTTCCCAATGAACTGGATTCGGGATGGATGCAAGCCGTACACCCCGATGATATCGAAGCCCTAATGAAATTGCACCGTTCGGCCTACGCAACCCGCAGCGGATACGAAACCCAATACCGTTTGAAGCGCGCCGACAAACAATATCGATGGATAGCAGAAGTTGCCAATCCTTTATACGATTTTCGCAATCATTTCTCCGGTTATATGGGGGGATGCTTTGATGTTACGGATCGTGAAGAGCTGCAAGAAGCGTTGGCGGAAAGAAACCGGGAATTGCAACAGGCGCTCAGAGAAATTCGTCAAACGCAAACCAAACTGATTCACCAGGAAAAACTTGCCGGTATTGGTCAACTGGCTGCCGGCGTAGCCCACGAAATCAACAACCCTCTTGCTTTTGTCAATAGTAATATCCATACTTTGAATCGTTATGTAAATTCTTTGATTACATTGATTGCTCTGGGCAATGAAGCCGCAAACGCATGCGCCGCTGCAGAAGACCCTGCCTGCCGTTCAGCCGGTCAACGATTCACAGATGCACAAAAGTCTTCGTCAATCCATACTATACTCGCTGATTATCCGGACCTGTTTTCTGAAACGTTGAACGGGCTGGATCGCGTAAAATCAATTGTTGTTTCCCTTCGCAGCTTTTCACGTGTCGACCAAGGTTCCGGAATGGAAGAATACGACCTGAATGCCGGTGTCGTGAGTACGCTGATCGTCGCGCATAATGAATATAAATATACCGCCATTGTGCACAAAGAACTTGGCGAAGTCCCCAAGTTTCCGGCCAATGGCGGTCAAATCAACCAAGTCCTGCTAAATTTAATCGTCAATGCTTCGCAAGCCATTCGTTCTCAAAATCTGCAGAAGCCCGGCGTAATTTATGTCAAAACATTTACGGATATGGATCACGCTATTGTTGAAGTCTATAATAATGGGCCGCCTATCCCTCCCGACATCGCCCCCCATCTGTTTGAACCTTTTTTTACTACAAAACCGGTGGGGGAAGGAACCGGCCTGGGTCTCAGCATTTCCTACGATATCATTGTAAACGTTCATAAAGGTCTGATTAGTTTCACCAGCGACGATACCGGCACTATTTTTCGAGTGGAGCTGCCCTTGGAAAATGATTCTACAACTCCAAAAAAGCCTCCTTTAAATACGGAACCCCAAGAATAGATCGTAACACGCCCTTGACCGATGTGCGTATCAAGACGGGATTGGTTTGAAAAAATATGGGAGCAATGACAGCCTCATCCATCAACATTTTTTCTGCGTCATGCAAAACCTTCATCCGTTGTTGGGGAATACTGCCTTGTTGTGCTTCGGCAATAAGTTTGTCATAATTAGGATTGCGATAATCCGGTGCATTATTGCTGCCGCCGGCAACGAACAAGTCAAGAAATGTCAACGGGTCGGGATAATCGCCGCTCCAGTTTTCGCGCGCCATCTGAAAATCGTGCTTGTCGAGCGAGTCCCAATACACTTTCCACTCTTGATTGGTAACCGTAACTTGTACACCCAGATTTTTCTTCCACATTTCTTGCAGCGCTTCCGCCACCATTTTGTTGGACTCATTGGTATTGTAGAGAAAACTGACTTCCGGAAATCCTTTTCCGCCGGGAAAGCCTGCCTCGGCCAACAACTGACGGGCCGTAGCAATGTCATTGTCTCGGATCAAAGAGCCGCCCTTTGTACGAAAATCCTCGCCGGAAAGTGCATCCGCAATTCCAGGAGGTACAAACGCCAGCGCCGGGCTCTGTCCGGCACGTAACAGCTTGTCTGTTATCGCCGCCCGATCAATCGCCAAAGAAAAGGCGCGTCGTACTTTGGGATTGTCAAAGGGTGCTTTGGCAACGTGAAAGGATACATAAACTGTCCCTAAGAAAGGATAGTTTTTGATTTTCCCCTCCTTTACCAGTCGGGGTACTTCCGATGGAGGAATACTGTCCCCCATATCCAGCTGGCCGCTCTCGAACATGGATAATGCGGTCGACGAATTATCCAATAAATACAACTCAATTTTTTCCGACTTTACTTTGGCCACATCCCAATAATGTTCATTTTTGGCCAACTCCATCCGGCTTGACTTCACCCATGCGGCAAGTT
>CAZSRN010000024.1:0-6807 GCA_964609115.1 uncultured Veillonellaceae bacterium
GGCATTTCCCGGAACATCCGGTCAATCCAGGCAGCTTTGTCGCCGCCGATAGAGTTGGCGCCGAATTCACCGATCATGAAGGGCTTGTCAAACCAAGCAGAATAGTCGGCATAAAGTGATCGATAAATGTCGGGAAACTCCCGCCAGGTATCCCCGGGAAAGTAGGTTCCGGCGTTGTAGCCGGTGAGACCGATGATATCGACCACATCGTCGCCGGGATAGTACATCAGCGGATGAGTCCATTTGGAATTCGGCAGGGAGATGTCATTCGGATTCCAGACCCACAGGACATTATCGACGCCGACTTCGTCAAACAGCCCGTGAACGCGTCGCCAGACCGCCTTGTAAATATTTGTGTCCATTCCGGCATAGGTGGCGGAGTACCAGCACCAAGCGCCGTTCATTTCGTTGTCGAACCGGAACAGCACCGGATGACCAAAGTCTTTGAGTGCTCGGCCATATTCCCGGAAATGTTCGTCGAATTTTCCGTCCAGAATATCGTACATAAGATCCTGGTTTATCCGCGTATCACCGGGGTGCATGGCGTTGTTCGCATCGGTATGCGTGGTTTCCATCGACAACTCGAGGAAACGTCCGTCGGCATAAGCGCTTTTCAAGGGGGTGGTGGGCGGTTCCGTATCCAGAGACTGATAGCGGAGAATGAACGCGAACTTGTAGCCGAGCCGCGCCTCCAGGTCCTTGATGTGCTGCAGGTCATCCGGTGCGTTGGCATCGAACAATCCCCAGCGTAGCGGACTGTCCGGGCTGAAATAGTTCTTGAGAAATTGGCGGGTTTCCTCATTCAGGTTTGTTTTGGCCGGCGTTTGATTGCGAAAAATCCCTGCAGCGCCGCGTTTGGCATCCCAACGAAAACTGTGGAGGATTTCCAGATCATTGTCAATCGGCTGCGATGACTTGATGAAGATTGTATAATACTCATCCGCAAACAATTTCAGTTCCAGACGGACATAATAGTTGCGGTCGCCGGGAACGGCTGTCAGCGGAGCGCGTGACCATTTGATGCGATTGACGGTGAGACCATTCCAGGGGAAGGTTTCCTGAGCGGCAACGTTGTGACGCGGCGACGAAACCAAGCTTTTGGTCGCGTCGATCATGCGGTCCCAGGCATTGGGAGTGTAATGGGAAAAATTATCATAGTAGATTTCAATTTGAGTGGTGGGACTGGTAAAGGAACTGCGAATGGCGGAAAGAGAAAAATCAGGCTGCAAGCCGACTGGAATGCAGACGGAATAGCCGTGGGGATAATCGGTGAAACGTTGATAACCGGGCAGATCCGAACAAACTTCGACCTTCTTGACATCTGTCCAGGCGCCTGACGGTGGCGCCGATGCAAGATTCCCGTCAATATACCAGGAAATCGGTGCGGCGGGCGTCGCCGCAGCGACCGATACAGCAAAGAACACGGTGAGAATCAGGACCAAGAGAGAAAAAGACAGCACTTTGTTTGTGTGAAACGTAAGAACACCTCCAAATAATATTTACTCAAGCTGGTGATAAAGGTCCATCCCAGCTTTTGGCGAAGTCATGAGGATTCGGTGAACATTTTTCTATTTTTGCGGGAGATAGTTTTTCAGCCCGCGGTGGAATGCTTCCGTAGAGGCGTCATTTTCATCCAGCAAGTAGACGCGGCCAGGGCGTCCGGCTTCATCCAAATCGATGCCGCTCCACCAGATAGCCACCTTAATTCGTTTATATTCCGGAATTTCCCGGAACATGCTTTCAATCCAGGCAGACTTGTCACCACCGACAGAATTGGAGCCGAACTCCGTAATCATAAACGGCTTGTCAAACCAGTCGGAATAGTCCACATCGACTTGTTTATAAATATCGTGAAAGGTTCGCCATTTTTCCCCGGGGAAGTAGGTCCCGGTGTTATATCCCGTGATGCCGATGATATCGACCACATCGTCGCCGGGATAGTACATCAGCGGATGGTTCCATTTGAAATCCGGCAAGGAAACATCGTGCGGATTCCAGACCCACAGGACATTGTCAACGCCGACTTCGTCAAACAGGCTGTGGATGTGTCGCCAGACCGCCTTGTAAATATCTGTGTCCTTGCCTGCATACATGGCGGAGTACCAGCACCAGTCGCCATTCATTTCGTTATTGAGACGGAACAGCACCGGATGATCGAACGCTTTCAGCGCTTTGGCATACTCGCGAAAATATTCGTCGTATTGTCGATCCAGGATATCATACATGAGGTCCTGATTTCGGCGGTTCGAACCGGCTAATAAGGCATTTACCGTATCGGCGTGCGTAGTCTGCATGGTTAGTTCGGTGTAGCGGCCGTCAGCGAATCCGGTGGTTAGTCCTTCGACGGGAACCCGTTCGTCCAGAGACTGATACCGGAGGATGAACTTGAATTTGTAGCCGCCGAGGCGGTCCTCCAGTTCTTTGACATGGCGCAGACGCTCGGGGGCGATGCAGTCGAAATAGCCCCACTGCAGGGGACTGGTTTCACTGAAATATTTTGTTTTGAAGTCGCGAGTTTCTTTGCTGAGTTTTGTTTTGGCCGCGACCGGTTGGCGGAAGATTCCGGGGGCGCCGCGTTTTTCAACCAATTGAAAGCTGCGCAGGATGTCGAGATCATTTTCAATCGGCTCGGCGGACTTGATCAAAATAGTATAGGCTTCATCCGGATAACGGAGCAATTCCAGACTGGCATAGTGATTGCGATCATTAGTCAGAGCTGCTAACGGCGCTCGTGTCCATTTGATGCGATTGACGGTGAAGTCGCTCCAAGTGAAAGTTTCCCGGACGGCAATGTGATGCCGTGGGGATTCAGCAAGAAATTTATTGGCGTAGAACATGTAGTCCCGGGGATTGGAAACGGAATCGGCAAAGTTGTCATGATAAACTTCAATGCGGGTTTGGCCGAAACCGAACGAACTCCGAACGGCGGACAGGGAAAAGTCTGGAGACAGTGAGGCTGGGATGCAGACGGAATATCCCTGAGCGTGGTCTGTGTAACGTTGATAGCCGGGCAAGGCTTCGCAAGTTGTGACTTGCTTCACGTCATTCAGCGGCTCGCCGGAATCGCTTGCAGCCGCTTTACCGTTAATATAATAGGGTGGCGGGGGAGGAAGCGGGTTGGCAGATTCTGCCGCGTGGACCGATGGGATCAGGGTACTTAAAATAAGAGCGGACAGAATATAAATGTACGGATGTCGCAGAAAAACACTTCCCTCTTTAATTATTTCCCTTCGGAGTCTTTGTCATCTTTCGCTTCAAAGGCCATGCAGGATTTGCCGGAAGCCTGAAATACCATCATGGATGGAGTAATTTTCCCCTTGAAGCCCATGGCCTTGCACCCATAGGGAAATGAATTATCCCAGGTCACATAAAAAAACTTGCACTTGTGACAAGATATTCGTTCCGGTTTCTTTGTCATGGAGATTCTCCCCGAGCCAGTACGCCTGCACCATTGAAAACAGGAATAAACTGTTCTGAGGCTGCGCCGGTTTCCTGGATGAATCCGTTTTCCAATCCCAAATCCAATGCATATTCGATCAAGTCCTCATATTCAGCATCCGTTAATCGGCGTTGGAGTTCAGGAAAATCTTTAACATTGGATTGAGGCGTGTACTGGTTCATCAGGCTGAACCAAACTTTCGCACCGAATCGTTCGCGAATGGCGGCAAGAATCTGTCGGGAATCTGCTGCATGGCCAGGCAATGCAAGATGCCGGATTAATACCCCGCGTTGAAGCAGGCCCGTTGCGTCAAACACGCAGGGCCCCGTTTGGTTGTTCATGGCTTGAATGGCTTGAATGGCATGGTCAAAATAGTTTGGAGCCTGGGAATACCGAGTCGCTAATGCTTCATCGAAATATTTTAGATCCGGTAGATAGACATCCGCCCAACCTTGTAATGCTTCGATGGTTTCGAGGGTATCATAGGCAGAGGTGTTGTAGACTACAGGCAGAACGAATCCGGATCGACGGGCAACGGACAAAGCTTCGATGATTTGCGGTACATACGGAGTCGGCGTAACCAGGTTCAGATTGTGCGCTCCTCGTTCCTGCTGCTCCAGAAAAATTGCGGCCAGGCGATCAATCGAGACATCAATTCCTTGATCCTGCCGACTGATCATTTGGTTTTGGCAAAACACACAGGCAAGATTACAGCGGGAAAAGAATATCGTTCCTGATCCTTGGGTTCCGGAAATACAGGGTTCCTCCCAGTGATGCAGCGAGACCAGCGCGATGCGCGGCAAGCTTCCGGCGCGACAGAAACCGACTTTTCCGGCGGTGCGGTCGACTCCGCAGCGTCGGTGGCAGAGGCGGCAATTGCGTAATAAGGAAAGGTTTTTGTTTTCAGTGCAAGTATTCATGCCTATAAATATTGGACGACAAACGCGAGGTTTCCTGCTATGATTTTATATATAAAAAAGGTCTTTTGGGGTTTTGTCAAGAATTAATATCCATTATGAAAAAAACAAATGCGGCTCGATTACTGGACAAATTAAAAATCGAATATGAAATTCGTGAATATGAAGTGGATGAATCCGATCTCAGCGCCGGCAATGTTGCCGACAAGGTGGGTATTCCTTTACTGCAGGTTTTCAAAACGCTGGTGGCGCGTGGAGATAAAACCGGAGTCATTATGGCCGTTGTTTCCGGGGCGGCGGAAGTCGATCTGAAAGCACTGGCTGCGGTAAGCGGCAATAAAAAAGTCGAAATGGTCCATCTGAATGAAGTGCTGCCGCTGACCGGATACATTCGGGGCGGCGTTTCACCGTTGGGAGCCAAAAAAAACTATCCGGTTTTTCTGGACCGGACGGCTCTGGATCAACCCGAGATTTCCATCAGCGCGGGAATGCGCGGTATGCAAATCGTTTTGTCGCCTGAGGACATGGTGAAGGCCACTCAGGCAAAAGTTGGCGGGATCGGTCGATTTTCAGGCGTTGAACATTGAGGAAAGGGAAGAATGAACAAAAAATATAAGCTTGTTGTTTTAGGATTGGTTTGCCTGATGGGAACCGCTTGGGGGTCGAACCGGAGTGCGCTGGCTGCGACCGTGCAGGAAGGAGATGAAGGAGACAGGGTACTGGCGGTTCAGTTGCGGCTGATGGATCTCGGATACAATGTTCCCAAGGCAACGGGACTTTTTGAAGAAAGAACTTCCCGCGCGGTCATGACATACCAGAGAGAAGCGCGACTCAACCAGACCGGGATCGTGGATGAAATTACCTGGCACTTTCTGATGGATTATGGCAAAGGCGGCAACTATGGGAAAAAAGATGTAGTGCGCTTGCTGAATATCGCCCTGCGTTTTGGCGGAGTGCCGTATGTTTGGGGAGGGGCAACTCCTTCCGGTTTTGACTGCTCTGGATTTGTTCAGTATGTGTTTGCACAAATCGGCGTAAATCTGCCGCGAACGGCTGATGTGCAGTATGAGCTGGGCCGAAAAATTATGCAGTCCGATTTGCAACCCGGAGACTTGGTGTTTTTTGAGACGTATGAACCGGGAGCCTCCCATGACGGGATTTATCTGGGCGATGACAAGTTTGTGGCGGCTAACTCCGGTACCGGCGTGGCTGTCGTATCCTTGGCCGATCCGTATTGGAGCGCCCGCTATCTGGGAGCGCGTCGATTGTTTTGAAAATGGAGCGGCGTGGCGGGAAAACAATCATCATATTTTGAAGGGATGAGAATGTGAAGAAAGTCTTGTTATCTATGGGAGTCATATCATTACTGCTGGTAAGTCTGCTGGGTTGTACGACGGCGGCGCCTGTGGAGTCGAGTGTCGAATTTGCTGATCCGTATGTACCGATTGCGATACGCCAAGCGGATGGAACGACAAGCAACACGCAACAGTCCGCTTACGTGCGCAAGCATGAAGTCCTTGTGCCGTTGGCGATTGTGATGGACCACCTGAAACAAAACTATCAGGTGGAGGCGGATAACACCGGGTTGAATTTCTCGATTGCGACGCCGTCATTTGAAATGGAAACACCCCTGCTTACGGAATTTTTGAAAGAGGGTGTGGATTTTCGCTTGGGTGCAACGTCGGTCTATGGCGCGCCATATGTCAATCTAAAAGGCTTGGAGAAACTTCTGAACATTTCGCTGGAGCGATCTTCTGACGGACAGACACTGGTGATCCATAAACAGGCGAATTTAGCGGGCGGCAAAGCAAGTGCCGGCAGCAAGCTTCATTCACTTAGGAAACCCTTCGCCCCGAAAGGGAAAATCAGCCTGGTTTGGGATCATTTTTTAGGCGATCCGGTGGATCTGGCGCAGGAAGAAAAAATTCCCGGATTGACGGTGATTTCCCCGACTTGGTTTGCGGTGACGGATGAAAGAGGAACCGTCGCGAGCAAGGCGGACTGGAAATATGTTCAGGATGCACATGACAAAGGGTACAAGGTATGGGCTCTGATTTCGAACAGCTTTGATCCCGACATGACGAAAGTGTTTCTGGCGGATGCCTCGGCGCATGATCGCGCAGTACGCCAAATTTTGATGTATACGGCGCTATATGATTTGGATGGAATCAATGTTGATTTCGAGAATGTGTATGATGACGACAAAGATCGTTTGACTGCTTTCGTGGCGAAACTTGCGGATAAACTGAAGGAACAGCGAATTGTGTTATCTCTGGATGCCACAGTGCCTTCGGGAGTTCCGATGTGGTCGAATTGTTACGACAGGGCAGCCTTGGCGAAACTCGTCGATTATTTTATGGTCATGACATATGATGAACACTGGCGGACCAGTCCGGTGGCTGGTTCAGTCGCCTCGATCGGCTGGGTGGAACGGGGGATCGTCAGTACATT
>CAZSRN010000024.1:6866-13864 GCA_964609115.1 uncultured Veillonellaceae bacterium
AATGGAAGGGTAAAATCATCGACCATGTGGATGGCGGATGTGGAGAACAGGGTAGCCCGATACGGCTTGACGCCCAAATGGTTGGAAGCGGCTGGGCAGCACTATATTGAATATGGGGATGATGATTCCCGGTACAAGGTATGGATTGAAGATGCAAAATCGCTGACACTGAAGGCGGAGTTGGCTGCAAAATATGAATTGGCGGGAGTCGCCGCCTGGCGAAAAGGTTTTGAAAAACCGGGCATCTGGGATGCCGTTCATGTTGCACTAGGCAAGAAAATGGAGTCGGATAAACAGGATCCGGCCGAAAATGAATTGGTGAATTGGTCGCTCAAATCGTATATGGAAAAATTGAAAGGAGCGGCCCGGAAAGGAGTCTCCGAGTGAAAAAAATCATTGCGTTTTTCTGTCTCGTGCTATTGTTTGGGGGATCTGCAGCGCAGGCTGCTGCGATAGGATATGTGCCCATGGATGATCGGCCGGTGAATCTGGAGTATGTTGTCGATACGGTAAGAGCCGCCGGATCGCGGATTGCAACGCCGGCTAAGCTGGATATCGCAGGGCGGGAACATTCGGGTAATGTACAGCGGCTTTGGGACTGGGTGTTTGATCAGGCGGCTGTAACGGATGCGATGGCTCTTTCGTCCGATTCATTGATTTATGGTGGATTGGTTGCGTCACGGACGCATTTTCTTACTGAAAGTGAACTTCAATCGCGGGTGGAAAAATTTCGCGAACTGAAACGGCGCTATCCCGCATTACGGCTGTATGTATTCGGCACGATCATGCGAACGCCGAAAATGAGCGCAGGAGCGACGGAACCGCATTATTATGAAACTGTCGGGCCCTCCATTTTTCGGATTACGGCGCTGGAAGACAAACGCGAATTTGCCGGACTTACCATGACAGAGACAGCAGAATTGGCTCAATTGTTGGCAAAAGTGCCGACAGAGTATTTGGCGGATTGGCGTGCTCGTCGGGGCAAAAATTATCATGTAAATGAAATGATGCAACAATTGGTGCGTGAAGGTATTTTTGAATATTTTTTGATCGGCAGAGACGATTCTTCACCACTGTCGGCCTCGCATCAGGAGTCGCGTCATCTGGAAAAGTCGGGTGCCGGACTGGATGCCAGCCAATATTTATCAATACCGGGCGCGGATAATCTGGGAATGAGCCTGGTGGTTCAGGCAATCAATGACGCGGAGTTTCGCTTACCGTTCGTACAAGTGATGTATGCGCCGGGCGTAGGCTCGGCGACGATTGCATCGTATGAAGATCATCCGTTGGCGGATAGTGTTCCGCAACACATCATTGTATCCGGCGGGGTAAAGGTGGATTGGACGGCCAAGCCCGACCTGGTTTTGGCGGTCAATAGCCCGGCAAATGGTGTGACGCGGGAAGCGGGCCATCCAAGCAATACAACGCAAGCCAATTCGTCGGTGCGCGAATTCGTTCGGAGGGTCGGTGCTGAAATGGATGCCGGACGCCGGGTGGCGGTCGGTGATGTTGCATTCGGCAATGGTGCGGATAACTCATTGATGACGGAATTAAAGCAACAGGGGTTGCTGGAGAAGCTGGCTGCTTACTCCGGTTGGAATACGGCCGGGAATACTCTTGGATATGCAGTGGGACAGGGAATGTTGGCAAACTATACTCCGGATGCGCAGCGCAAGGTGTTGCTGGCAGTCCGGTATCTCGATGACTGGGCTTATCAGGCCAATATTCGGGGGCAGTTGTATGAAGAAGTTGTTTATCCGGCAGGCAACGGTGGACAATGGCTTAATGCATTGAAACCGAAGGTGACAAGAGCGGCAACAGACAAAATCCGGCGTTTTGCAGCCGAGAATTTATGGCCGATTCCGGCGGAAAGTATCTGGGTAGAGTTTCCGTGGAACCGGATGTTTGAACTCGGGGTGCATGTCCAATAACAGAGGGGGCGCGCAATGAAATCTTTTTTGAAAAATGTTGGCGGCTGCCTGCTGCTGGTCTGGCTTATATTGTTCGTTAGCTGTACTGCACAGGCTGTTTCGCCGGAACAATTGGGATTAGGTCTGGCAGATGTGACGGAGCTTGATCCGTCCATTCTTCGGGATATGAAATATGCAACGACGGATAACTTTACCGGACAGGTTTTATATCCATCCGACCGTTGTCTATTGCGTGAACCAGTAGCGTATCGTTTGATGCGGGCGCAGCGAAATTTACGGGCGCAGGGGCTGGGGTTGAAAGTGTTTGATTGTTATCGTCCGATCGAGGTGCAAAAAAAGATGTGGTCTATTTATCCAAACTCAGATTATGTGGCGAACCCTGCATCTGGGTCCCGCCATAACCGGGGAGCATCGGTCGATGTCGGACTGGTAGATGCAAGAGGACGGGAAATGCCTATGCCTTCGAAATTTGACGAGTTTTCTGAGCGCTCTCATTTGGATTATGGAGAAGCCTCTGCCGAAGAGTTGCGTAATCGCCAAGTTCTGCAAGAAACAATGCGACAGGTGGGTTTTGTACCCGTAATGACGGAGTGGTGGCACTTTGATTCTCCTGACTGGCGTGAATATCCGTTGTCGGATGCAGATGTGCGTCTTGCGCCTGATCCGGCTGCGGTACAGGTGTTGGCCGTTTCGGATGCCGGAGTGGGTGCAGTTGGAAGTGTTCTGTGGGGTTTCGAAAAATCGACGCAGGGATGGAAAAAAGTATTGGGGCCGATAAAGGTTGTAGTGGGGCGTTCAGGGATTGCGGCCTTTAATCAGAAAAAAGAAGGGGATGGCATGACGCCGCGCGGCGTTTTTGCACTGGGGCCGGTTTTTGGCTATGCGGCTACGGCAAACACGCGAATGCCTTATCGGCAGGCTACGGCAAATGACGTCTGGATCGATGAACCTTCCTCTCTACGTTACAATCAATGGGTAACAGGAATTCCTGTGCGCGAGTCGCATGAAAAAATGCGGCGTCCCGATGGTTTGTATCAGTTGGGGATAGTGGTTGGGTATAATACCGATCCGGTTATCGCCGGTAAGGGAAGCGCTATTTTTTTGCACGTCTGGAAGGGTCCGGACAAGGCGACGTCCGGCTGTGTAGCAATGGAACTGGCGGATTTGGAACGAATCGTCGCGTGGCTGGACCCTGGGAAAAAACCCTGCATTATTCTTGGATATCAGGGAGAATAAGCGAATGGAATTTAAAATTTTATGGGGTGCAGTTTGCTTGTTGCTGTTGCTGTTTGGACCCGTAACCGGTTTTGCAGCCGGAGAAAACCGACTTCCCGGAGTATCGGAACCAATGGCTCATGCCGAATACTGGGTCGGGCGGATACAAGCTCCGCACCAGGTGATGCTGACTCCAACGGAAATAACAGCGTTCAATCATGCGATTTCTGCCGCAATGCCGCAAGCTATCGTTGAAATGGATCGTTTTCCTGACGCAATCGACAGAAATACTTTGCAGAGGTGGTTGGCGGCGGACAGACTTCCGCGGGGGCAAGAACGTTACTCGGCAGGAGAACTTGTTTCCAACTCATTCTACGATCAAGTAGCTCAAAATATGAACTTGAAAAGTTTACGGGATATGAATCCTGTTGAATGGGGATTTACAGTAGGACGGACGGATCTTCGCACTTTTCCGACGGCTACGGCTTCCAGTGAAGACGATGAGTCGGACGATTTCGATCTGTTTCAGGAGACGGCAGTCAACATTGCTGAGCCGGTAGCGGTTTTACACCGCAGTGGCGATGGGGCCTGGTTTTATGTTCAAACTTACAATTACAGGGGTTGGGTTCGGGCGGCCGATGTGGCGCTGGCGCCATCCCGGCAAACGTGGAAGGAAAAACGTGAAGCTGCTTCATTTCTGATCATTACTGGAACCAAAGTGGTTCCGCGCGAAACCGTCATGGGACATCCGGCGCCGGCATGGCGGGCCGGAATGGGTACGCGCATTCCTTTTCTGGGAATGGAACAGGGCGGGTATGCCGTTGAAATTCCTCAACGGGATTCCAACGGCAAATTGAGTTGGCGTAAAGCCTGGATTCATGGTAAGGCTGATGTATCAGTCGGCTATCTTTCCTACACCCGGGCGCATATTTTGCGTCAGGCCTTTAAAATGTTGGGCGAAAATTATGGGTGGGGAGGCTTGCAGGAAGGTCGGGATTGTTCCTCCTTTATTATGGACATTTACCGTGTGTTCGGAATTTGGGCGCCCCGTAATGCGGATCAACAGGAAAAAGTCCCGGGCCGTCATGTTGCGCTGCAAGGAGTAGCCGAGAGATCAAGCCGGTATGCGCTGATGGAACGTGCTGAACCCGGTGCGACGCTGCATATGCGTAATCATGTGATGATGTATCTGGGGCAGGCCGACGGAAAACATTATGCCATCCATAGTCTAGGCAGTTATGGCGATTCTTCCAATCCGCGGGCCGATGGAACATTGCCCCGGGTAGAAGTGATGAAAGTGGTGGTTGGTGGTCTGGACGTCGCGCTGCGCAGTGGTCGGCGGTTTATTGATGTGCTTTCTTCCGCCAACGTATGGCATCCATAGAGTAGCAGACAAGCGGAAAATACTTGTAAAAGGTTCTTGTGAGCAGAAAGGAGCGGACAGAAATGAAAAAATTAACGATGATTTGCATAGCGGCCTTACTGATGGTAGCAACAAGCATTCCGATAGCTCAGGCTGCTTTTGAATGGCCGGTTCAGGAATGGACAATTCCTTTCATGGGTACGATGAAAACACCAGACGGCTTTTCTGCTGTGGAAATAAATGATTTCAAGGGTTTTGTCGAGACCGAGAAAAAGAAAATGTCTGATCCCCCCAAAAAGGGAATGGATGCTGTGAAACAAGAGAAAGAGAATAAGGCATTGTCTCCAATTCCGGCCGGTACACCGGTCATTTTAACAGAAGCGCTTCCTGCGGATTCCGATGCGGCGACAAAACGATTTTTAAAATCCGATTTCTCACTGTACCATTTGACGATAGATGACGGGGATGTTATTCACACGGCGTGGTTTCTGGCGGCTCGCGACGGAGAGGAACTTCCGGCGAATATCGATGTGTTTACGGCTGAATTGACGCCGGAACAGAGCCTGAAACTGGACGAATTGAAGAAATGGGTGGATGAAAATATCCATAAGGCGCAATATACGGATGCGAAAACAAAAGTGAGTTTGAAATTGCTGCAAGTGATGCCGTTGCAGGCCTTGTCGCGGGACCCGGGCGGAAAGCTTTGGACGACAGGCGGACGAGCCATGATTGCGGTTGAGAATTTACCTTTCGCTTTTTTTACCCACATTTACGCAATGAGCATCAATAATAAGCTGACGGTGGGAGTGTTGGCAGGATTTGACGGAGAACGGCAATTCTGGGAGCCTGTGATTCGCAACATGCTGCTGGGAGTCAAAGAAACCCCGACTTTACAATAGAAACAAGAAGTTTTGTTTGCGTGCAGGTTTTTACCGACTAAAGGCGAATATAAAAATTTGAGACAAAAAAACAGACAAGTTGAAAAAATGGCAACAATGCGATAAAATTTGTCTGTTGGGTTTTTAGCGGGATTCGCAAGCAAATCTATTACGGGGGGAAATATTGCATGGACAAAGCGGAAAAACAGGGGAAAATGGTTTATTTGTTCGAAGAGGGACGCGCCAACATGCGTTCATTGCTCGGAGGCAAGGGCGCAGGGTTGGCGGAGATGACCCGGATCGGGTTGCCGGTTCCTCCGGGCATGACCATCACGACGGAAGTGTGTCGTCAGTATTATAAAGTCGGCAATCATTTTCCGGATGGACTGAAGGAACAAATGGAAGCCGGCTTGGCAGTGACTGAACAAAAGACCGGAAAGAAATTCGGTGACGCAACGAATCCTTTGTTGCTTTCGGTTCGGTCGGGCGCTGTTTTTTCGATGCCCGGCATGATGGATACGATCCTGAACCTTGGTTTGAATGATGTTACGGTGGAAGGGATGGCAGCCGCCACAGCGAACCGTCGGTTTGCTTTTGACGCTTATCGCCGTTTCATCCAGATGTTTGGGGATGTGGTGCTGGAAATCCACAAGCAAGCCTTTGAAGAATTGCTGACAAAGCGCAAAGAATTACAGGGAGTAAAGTTTGACCAGGAGTTGACGGCAGAGTCGCTGATGGCCTTGGTTGCCGACTATAAAAAAGTGGTGATCGATCATTCCGGTCGTCCTTTTCCACAAGATCCGAAAGAACAGTTATTTATGTCGGTGGACGCAGTGTTCCGTTCTTGGAACAATGAGCGGGCGATTGTATATCGTAATTTGAACCGGATTTCCCATGATCTGGGTACCGCTGTCAACGTACAATCCATGGTGTTCGGCAATATGGGCGATGACTGCGGCACCGGCGTGGCTTTTACCCGCAACCCCTCCACGGGAGAAAAGGCTTTGTATGGAGAATTTCTTACCAACGCTCAGGGCGAAGATGTGGTGGCCGGCATTCGTACACCGCGACCGATTTCCGAGCTGAAAGACCAGATGCCGGAAATGTATAAACAGTTTGTACAGGCTGCCGATACATTGGAGCATCACTACAAAGATATGCAGGATATAGAGTTCACGATTGAGCGGGGACGCCTCTACATGTTGCAGACCCGTAACGGGAAACGGACCGGCCGCGCAGCAGTTCAGGTCGCTTATGACTTGGTGCAGGAAAATATTCTGACTCCGGCGGAAGCGATCATGAAAGTGGAACCCGCTCATCTTGAGCAACTGATGCATCGCACGATTGATCCCAAGGCCAAATTGGATGTTGTTGCCAAAGGATTGCCGGCATCGCCGGGAGCCGCTTCCGGAGCGGTGGTTTTCGATGCTGATACCGCCGCGAAAAAAGCGGCGGAAGGGATCAAAACCCTTTTGGTTCGCACGGAAACTACGCCGGAAGATATTCATGGCATGGCGCATATTACCGGTGGCGGATTTTATGACAACGGGCAAGCTGTCATCCAAAAACGGGCGCTTTGTAGCTGACTTGGATAATAACACCATTACCATG
>CAZSRN010000025.1:0-13702 GCA_964609115.1 uncultured Veillonellaceae bacterium
CAACTGGTCATCCAACGCATCATGGAAGCGGTCTCCCAACCATTCCGGTTCACCGACATTGTCTGCCATGTCGGCGTAAGTATCGGTCAAGCCATATTCCCCGACGATGGGACCGATATGGAAACTTTGCTGGTCAAAGCTGACCATGCCATGTACAAAGTGAAGAAAGACCGCAAAAAATAGAGTTCTCTTCAAACAATGCTCCAACAATACGACGTAAAAAACGGCCGCTACTATTACTTTCACCATGAAGTCGTGCCTAAATTTTACGTATTGCGCTTGCGTGTCCATTCTCTATCCGCCAAAAAACGTGAGGTCGCTACGCAAAAATTATTTATACCGTGCCGGGTTGAACTGCCCGGCTTATTTTTTTGCCGCAAAATCCTTCCCCTATCCTCGGAGGATAGTCCTTACACCTTTTTTGTCCCAAAAAATACCCGGCCTAATTCCCATTCCTTCGCGCCTTTCGCCGGTGCTTTTACCCCCCGTTGCTGCAGGGTTGCTGTAGAAATGAAAAAACGCTTCCAGGCAAACTGCCTGGAAGCGTTGAATTAGCTGGTGACCCACCGGGGACTCGAACCCCGAACCCTCTGATTAAGAGTCAGATGCTCTACCAATTGAGCTAGTGAGTCATGATCCACAGTTTTGAATTATAGTCGCTCAAACAAAATCTGTCAAGCAAGCGCTACCTCTAGAACATAGCCTCCAACAAGATGGTTTGCTCTCGATCCGGCCCCACCGAGATTACGCCCAAACGAGCGCCTGCGCATTCGCTCAATCGTTCCACATATCGGCGAGCATTGAGTGGCAAATCCTCATATCGGCGAATTTTAGTAATGTCCTGTTGCCAACCGGGAAGCTCCTCATAGATTGGAACTACTTTATCCAACACTTTGAGGCTGGCTGGATATTCGTGCAATCTTTGACCGTTAACATTGTACCCGGTACATATTTTTAATGTCGGCAATGTATCGAGAATATCCAGCCTTGTGATGGCGAGGCAATCAATTCCGCTCAGCATGCATGCATATTTTACGACAACCGTATCCAACCAGCCGGTACGGCGAGGTCTGCCGGTCGTTGTTCCATATTCATGCCCGCGTTCGCGAATCAAGTTCCCTGTTTCATCATGCAGCTCAGTCACGAAAGGTCCTTCCCCCACGCGAGTTGTATAGGCCTTCACTACCCCAACCACTTTATTAATCGTTCGAGGCCCAACACCCGCACCGATGCAGACACCCCCCGCAATCGGATGCGATGATGTCACATACGGATATGTTCCATAATCCAAATCCAGCATCGTAGCCTGTGCCCCTTCGAAAAGCACCTTTGCTCCACCTTTTATGGCATCGTGCAATGTGAAAATAGTATCCGTGACATAAGGACGAAGCTTGTCGGCATAACCCAAGTACTCCGCCAAAATTTGGTCATAATCCAACGGTTTTTTTCCATAAATTTCTGTAAAAATACGGTTCTTTAAAGCCAAATTATGCTTTAAACGAAGCGAGAACTCTTCCTTATCCATCAGATCTACAATGCGAATGCCAATCCGGGCATTTTTATCTACATAGCAAGGGCCGATTCCTTTCTTGGTTGTTCCAATCTTCGCATCACCTCGGGATTCCTCATCAGCTTCATCCATCAGACGATGATACGGCAGGATAACCTGCGCACGATTTGAAATTTTAAGTCCTGACAAATCTATACCCCGAGCTTCCATTGCAGCCATTTCTTTCAACAAATGCGCCGGGTCTACCACCACGCCGTTGCCAATGATGCAAAGCTTCCCTGGATAGAGAATACCGGACGGCAACAAATTCAACTTAGATTCAATCCCCTTGGCAACTACTGTGTGTCCCGCGTTATTTCCACCCTGATAGCGAACAACAACTTGCGCCTGCTCCGCCAAGTGATCAACTATTTTTCCTTTCCCTTCGTCGCCCCATTGGGTTCCCATAACAACAACCGATGACATATTTTTACACCTGCTTTCTTAATTGACCGAATCCGGCCATGATTGTATCAATAAATAGGTAGTATATCCTTCAATCAATGGGCAATTCCTCCATTACATTTTTCGCGTTTCTTAATCTCCCGAGCGACTATAACACCGGAAACCGATGCCTGCGCCAAACCGCGAGTCACTCCTGCGCCATCGCCTACTGCAAAAAAGTTTGGAATCTGCGATTCCAATTCTTTGCTGAGATGCAAACGGGATGAGTAAAATTTAACCTCCACGCCGTACAACAACGTATGTCGCGATCCAACTCCAGGAGCCACTTTGTCAAGTGCTTCCAGCATCTCTATGATAGCGGTCAGGTGACGATATGGCAACACCAGACTTAAGTCTCCCGGTGTTGCTTCTTTCATTGTCGGCGTCACCATGCCTCGCCCAATACGTTCTTCAGTAGAACGTCGACCGGCTTTTAAGTCGCCCAAGCGTTGAACAATGACTCCACCGCCAAGCAAATTCGCCAGTTTTGCGATAGACTTTCCATAAGTGATAGGCTCTTTAAAAGGCTCCGTAAAGCTTTTGGATACAAGAATCGCAAAGTTAGTATTCTCGGAAGTTTTTTCGGCGTTGCTGTGCCCATTGACTGTCATTAGCCCGGCATTGTTTTCCGCCACCACCACACCATAAGGATTCATGCAAAAAGTTCGCACCCGATCATCAAACGACTTCGTATAATATACAAGCTTTGATTCGTACACGACATCAGTAATCTGTTCCATAACGACAGCCGGCACTTCGACCCGCACACCAATATCAACAGGATTCGTGATTAGCTCTAATCCAAGTTGAGTCGCCTGTCCCGTAAACCATTCCGCCCCTTCGCGTCCTGGTGCTGCAATCAAGTATTTACTGTGAAAAGTCTCGCCGCGTGTTGTTTCAACACCTACATATTGACCATTTTTCACAATGACTTTCGCTACCCCGTCACTCGTGCGGATCGTGCATTTGTCCTCCAGATACTCGCGCATCAAGGTCAGTATTTCGAGACACTTATCTGTGCCCAAATGACGAATGCGAGCTGGAATGAGCGATAAATCCGCGGAAGCTGCTTCCTTCTGAATCTTGCGCACAGCCTCTTTGTTATCATCGCCATATACAGTTTGCGTCGCTCCAAACTTAAGGTATATCCCATCTACATAATCGATTAAGTTCAACAATGCCGGTTTTTCCATATACAAGTCCAGCATGCCGCCGAATTCGGTGGTAAGCGTAAGTTTTCCATCGCTGTAAGCTCCCGCGCCGCCCCATCCGCACAGAATACCACAAGGTTTACAGTGAAGGCATTTAGTTCCTTTTGTATTAATGGGGCACGCCCGTGCAGAAATATCCCGGCCTTTTTCCAGAATCAGCACTTTAAGCCCAGAGTCCGCCATCTCGAGTGCTGCAAAAATTCCGGCCGGACCGGCGCCGATAATAATTACATCATATTCTTTCATTTACATCCACTCCTGCATCTTTTTGCCCGTTTGGATGTTTTTCGCAAAAAGAAAGACAAAATCTGCGTTTTGTCCCTCTTAATCTTACCTGTTGCCGTAGTGTCTGTCAACAAGTATCCGAATGTTTATAACTACTTTTTAAAAATTGTTCGGTTATTCTTGCCGTGGAGTATAATCGGTGAAACGGGTAAAGCTCTTATGAAAATAAAGTTCAACAGTTTCTGTAGGGCCGTTGCGGTTTTTAGAAATAATTAGTTCTGTAATGTTTTTCTTTTCCGTTTCCGGATTATAATAGTCGTCACGATAGAGAAATGCTACCAAATCCGCGTCCTGCTCGAGCGAACCGGATTCACGAAGGTCACTAAGCATCGGTCGACGGGAAGTACGGCTTTCTGGACCGCGACTAAGCTGTGACAAGGCGATGACCGGTACCCGCAGTTCGCGCGCCAACGCCTTCAATGATCGGGAAATATCCGAAATCTGCTGTTGTCGGTTATCAATGCGACTGTGAGCGCCACCGTCCATCAGTTGCAAATAGTCGATAATGATGCAGTCCAAGCCAAATTCTTTGCTGATCCGACGGGCTTTATTGCGCAGCTCGATCGCTGTGACGTTTGCGGTGTCATCGATATACATAGACGAGCCGGACAGTCTGTCGGCCGCGTCCACCAAATTCTTCCACTCCTCGCTAGCCATTGCGCCGGTGCGAAGGTGTTGGCTGTCGATCATGCCCTCAGCGCACATCATGCGCATTGCCAGCTGCTCTTTGGGCATTTCAAGGCTGAAAATCGCAACCGATTTCTTATCACGCGTTGCCATGTGCTGGGCCACATTGAGAACAAAGGCCGTTTTTCCCATACTGGGCCGAGCGGCAATCAGAATCAGATCCGACCGCTGGAAACCGCCTGTGAGTTTATCCAGGTTGGTAAAACCGGTAGATAACCCGGTTATACCCCCTTTTGCCTTATGCATTTCGTCAATCTTATCCAGTGTGTTGAAAATAATTTCCTTAATCGGTTGGAAATCCTGGCCGGATTTTCGAGTAGCCACTTCAAGAATCTTCTGTTCCGACTGGTCCAGCACTCGGTCAACCTCTTCCGCTTCGGCATAACCGATGGAGACAATATCCGTTGCCGCATTGATCAGTCGGCGCAACAGGCTCTTTTCTTGAACAATCTTGGCGTGATAATGAATGTTGGCTGCAGTAGGTACTCCATTAGCCAGTGAAGTGATATAGGAAATTCCTCCGGCTTGTTCCAAAGAATCTTCCCGCCTCAAAATTTCCGTTACGGTAACGAAATCAATCGCTTCGCCTCGTTCAAACAAGCTCATCGCCGCCCGGAAAATCAGACGATGAGCTTCTCGATAGAAATCTTCCGCCTGAAGTGTCTCCGATATCTTGGCAATCGAACTCTGCTCGATCAGTATTGCGCCAAGAACTGATTGTTCGGCTTCAATATTTTGTGGCGGAACTCTATCCAGCATTGTTGTCCGCTCCTTTTATCCATTCGCCGAACAAGATACTCAGGGCATCTTCAACTTTTTCCACTGGTCGAACAGACAGCCCCAGATGATCTGCCGGAATGTCCTTTTCATTTTCTTTGGGAATGATCAGCACATTTACGCCTGCTTGTTTTGCACCATACGCTTTTTCAAATACGCCGCCCACAGCCTTCAGTTTACCGCGAATCGAAACTTCGCCGGTTACAGCAACGTCTTGACGTACAGGTTTTCCAGTAACGACCGAAATTAAAACGCTGAGAATCGCCAACCCAGCCGATGGTCCATCAATTTGTCCGCCACCAATAACATTGACATGAATATCATATTTCGCCAAGTCTCGCCCCGTGATCTGACGTAACAGGGCAGCAGCATTAAATACCGAATCTTTAGCCATGCTACCCGCCGTGTCATTAAACCGAATAATTCCCTTTCCTTTTTGTGCCGCCGGAAAGCAAACAGCTTCAATTTCAATCACGGATCCAAGATACCCGGCAACGCCGAGGCCAAATACTTTCCCGGTTTCCCAGTCACTTGACGCCTTGCGGTTTACATACGGGGTCATTCGACTAACCTGCAATACGCGGAATACGTCCTCCCGCTTGATCTTTTGGATATTTCGGCGTCCCTTGCCACGCCGATACAATGCCAGACTATATGCGTCCGCCAACAAACTGACCGCCTTACGTCCTTCTACGGTATATTCGCTGATCAGCGTCGGCACGGTTTCCTCCATGTGTACTTTCAGCTTTGAAGCCGCATTGATTACAATTGTTTCAATCTGTTTGGGCGTTAACGGTTCAAAGTAAACTTCGGCGCAACGGGACCGCAGGGCTGGATTCAATTCACCGGCATCCCTCGTTGTAGCGCCAATAAGAACAAAATCGGCCGGTGCTCCATCCTTGAACAACTTTTTGATGTATTCCGGCACGTTGGGATCTGTCTCATCGTAGTACGCAGACTCAAAAAATACGCGTTTGTCTTCCAGCACTTTAAGCAGTTTATTGAGAAGCATCGGATCCATTTCGCCAATTTCATCAATAAACAAAATCCCTCCGTGCGCATCAGTTACCAACCCAGGTTTGGGTTCCGGAACAGCTGACTCGGCCAAATCTCTGCGGGCTCCTTGATAAATAGGATCATGAACAGAGCCTAGCAAGGGATTGGTAATATCCCTCGGGTCCCAGCGCAAAGTACTGCCATCCACTTCAACAAAAGCTGCATCCGGTGAGAATGGTGTATACGGCAGAGTCTTCGCCTCTTCCAATACCAGACGAGCAGCCGTAGTTTTCCCCACTCCGGGAGGACCATACAGGATAAGATGCTGTGGATAAGGAGACGCCAGCTTTGACCGCAATACTTCTACCGCACGCTCCTGTCCAATGATTTCGTCAAGAGTTGCCGGTCGAAGAATCTCATTCATTGATTTCGTCAGGCTTTTTTCCTCAAGCGTATTAAGTTTTTCCAACTTTTTCTGCGTTTGCGGAGTTTCTATCCCTGTTTCTTCTTTAAGAATCTGCATCCGAATTTCTTGAACAAATTCTTGATGCCGTTCCTCCATCTTTTGAGCAATTTTCTTTTCAATATTATCTTCTACAGAACGGCGGGCTATCTGATCAGCCATTTCATTCATAATTGCTTCCAGCACCCGAGGAATTTCTTCCACGGTAGGCCGTTCCTCAAGCGTAAGATCTTCCATGACCATCCGTTGCAACGCCAATACGCGATCTGACAATTCCGGCGACTGCATAAGTTCCAGCGCGCCAAATTTGCTGGCCCGCAGCACAACTTTCTCCGGCCCCCAGACAGACGCGCACATATTAAATACGGCATGCGTTTCCAGCACTTCTTCCGCAAACTTGTGCATTTCTTCCTCTGTCATTTCAGCCGCATAACCAGTTCTATCGATTTTGCGCGTTTTTCGCGGTTTTGGCGCAACCTTATTTTCCGTTCCGGATGCTTCTTTTTTTCGAACCACGTTATTCTCCAATCACTTGGACTTTAATTTCTGCAGTTACTTCTGGATGAATCTTCATGACAACTACGGCCAACCCTAGATTCTTTATGGGTTCGACAAATTCCATCTTGCGACGGTCCAATTCAATACTATGCTGAAGCTTCGCTGCGTCAGAAATGTCTTTCGTCGTGACCGCGCCAAAAAGCTTTCCGCCCTCTCCCGCTTTTGCCGTAACTTTTACTTCAATTTTTGCAAGTTGAGCCGCCAATAGCTGCGCTTCTTCCAGTTGCCGTTTTTGTCGGTCAGCTGTCGCATTTTTTTGTTGCTGTAGTTGATTCAATGTATCTGCGGTCGCCGGGGCTGCAAGTTTTTTGGGCAAAAGGAAGTTCCTGGCATATCCTTCGGCGACCTCTAAAATTTCTCCTTTTTTACCCAGCTTTTTTACTTCTTGCAATAAAATTACTTTCATGGTTATTCTTTCTCCTCTCCAATATAGTCAGCAATGACCGCTTCTAACCGTCTACGCGCCTCGGGCACGTCCACTCCATCAATATGTGCGCCGGCAACGGTTTGGTGTCCGCCACCGCCAAAGGCTTCCATAATCACCTGAACGTTAACATCTCCATTGGAACGGGCGCTAATTCCGACGCCGCCATCACCCGGACACAGAACAAAGCTGACCCTGACGCCTTCAATGGTTAACATCGTATCCGCCGCCTGCGCTGAAATGATCTGGCCATTTTTAACTTCAGCGGGACAGGCTGCAATGACCACGCCGCCAGCAAGGCTTTGCGACCCTGCCAAAATGGCGGCCCGCAATTTCAAATTTTCCATATCCACCATGAACAGGTGACGGACTATAGCCGGGTCAGCACCAGACCGACGAAGATAAGCTGCAGCTTCAAAAGTTCTTACCCCTGTCTGCACTGCAAAGTTTTTCGTATCCACCACCATCCCGGCAAATAATGCAGAGGCCTCCAACCGGGTAAGTTCCAACTTTTCATCGAAATATGTCACCAGTTCCGTCACCAGTTCGCTTGTCGAAGAGGCCGACGGTTCCAAATAAACGATCATGGGCGTCGGAATAAAGTCTTCAGAACGGCGATGATGATCAATGACGACCCTGCGCTCCACAATGTCAATCAACTTAGGCGCTGCTGTTAAAAATACGCGATGCGTGTCGACAACAAACAAAAGAGTCTTTGGCGTAACAAGCTCCAGTGCTTCGTCAACCGTCAAAAACAGTTCTTCATATTCCGTATAGTCCGGCAATAATTCTTGCAATTTTTCGAAGGAAAGCGCTATTTCTCCCACTACAATGTTAACTTTTTTCCCCAGATGAGCCGCCATGCGCGCAACGCCCATCGCCGACCCGAGAGAATCAAAATCTTCTCCCTCATGGCCCATAATCATTACATCTTTTGCTTCCTGCATCAATTCTCGGATAGCATGCGCAACGACACGAGCTTTCACCCGAGTATTTTTTTCCATCACTTTGGCTTTGCCGCCGTAAAACTGAACTTCTCCATTGACATAAACGGCTGCCTGGTCTCCTCCGCGTCCCAGTGCGAGATCCAATCCCGTCTGCGCTCTCTGCCCTCGTTCACTCATAGTCAATCCACTGGCGGCAACTCCCATGCTAAGGGTCACCGGAATTTTATTTCCTACTCGTAACTCGCGGACTACATCGAGAATGTCAAATTTTTCGCCAATCATCCGCTCAAGGTCCTGCCTGGAAAAAATCCCCATATACATATCTTCCGAATATTTACGAAGAAATCCATGCATCCGCCCGCACCAAGCCAAAAGGTGTTGGTGAACTTCAGATTGCAATGTGTTGCGCTGGTTTTCATCCAACCCCTGCAATACATCTTCCAGATTATCAATCTGAATAAAGGCAAAAACCGTATCGCCCATCTGCTTTTCCTGTTCAACGGGTATGCTTGTCGGTTCTGCTTCCAGTTCACTGTTGCGCTTTGCGGTCGTCTTGACCTCTTTTTCACCGTGATCATCGGTTAAACTGTTGTTATCCCCAGTTTCAGAAACAGCATATCGCAAATAAGCAGACACAACCAATAACAGCATTAAACCCGCCGTTAGCCAGGAAGGCGTCAATGCTAAAGAACTCAAAAGTCCTACGCCAAGTGCCCCCAAATATAGTTGTTCCTTTTTCCAGAAGGCGCACCCTTTCATCTTCCGTCATTCCCCCGTGTCAGTGTTTTGCGTTGGGGGCAGCGGTCGCCGCAATTTGCGAAAGTCAACGGCAATATCAAATGCTCCGAGAAAAACCGTCGCCTGCATAACAAATCCGTTGGAAAAGGCGATCACAACAAACATCCACCGAAGGAATTTCGGTATCTCGTGCTTCGCCGCATAGAAAAAAGCTACCGAGACTCCCTGTAACATCAATAGCATGCTGCTAATGACCTGCAAATTGATTCCCGCACTCGAAACCATTTCAAGTTGTCGACTATTTCCCCAGTACATTAATAACATTGAAATAATGAATGCGTAAAGAAGTTTTGGTGAAAAACTCCACACTGAAAATGCCGGAAACGCGGCAATAGGATGTCCCAGTTTGCGCAATACGGCTCTAGCAACCAAAAAATTGAGGTATGTATCCACGACAGATGCCATGGCAAACCCGGCCGGCAAAATCATTTTCATCATCGCCAGCATCCCTTTCATGCTTTCAGACATCTGCATCAAATCTGCATCTTTAAGGCCAAAATTCCGATAAAGATTAATCGCCTGTTCTACCGCCTTTTCCATCGCCTCCGTATGGTCGGCCAATGGATTGATATTCATCACAACGGCGCTTATTGACAAAACGATGACTTTAGAAATTAAAGAGGCCACCGACCCGCACAATACCGAGGTAACCGGCGTGTACTCCTTGCGGAAGCAATGTCCCAAGACAATTCCTGTCAGCCCAAAGCCCACCGCGACTCCCACCGCATGCAACGGGTGCACTAAAATTGCAATAAGGATACCCGCGACAACCGTTGCCATCAAACTCCATTTGTATCCATGCCGTACTCCCAACAGAATGATTGGCACGGGCCAGATCAAGTTGACAAAAACTCCGATAAACGGGATGTATACGCTAATCAGTGCAAAAAGGATGGCCACCGCCGATAATATGCCGCCCTCGACCATCGGTTGCACGCGGGTAGTTCTCATCAGTTCACCTCATTTATTTCAGTACCAAAAAGAATTCGCGCAGGAAGACCAGTTTCCTGCCAACACTATTTCTCAGCTCCTGGTTTAGTCAAAATCCATTGACTCACATCGAAAAAAAAATGAGCGACCGAAAAACGGCCTCTCATTTCATTGCCTGGTCCGGCATGCCTTCTTATTCCGTCGTAAACGGCAGCAGTGCAATGCTACGAGCCCGTTTAACGGCAAGTGTCACTTGGCGTTGGTGTTTGGCGCAGTTGCCGGAAATCCGTCGGGGAAGAATTTTTCCACGTTCACTGACATACCGCTGCAATCGGCCGACTTCTTTATAATTAATGGACTCAATCTTGTCCACGCAAAAGCTGCAGACTTTTTTGCGGGGTCGTCTTCCTTTTTCCCGTCTCACGTTGCTGAACCCTCCTTGCATCAAAATGGAATCTCATCATCCGGCGCTACATCATGCCCGAACTGAGCAATTGCGTCATGAGGAACATTACTTTCGGTGGCCGGAGCGGCGCTCCGGCGATCCATAAACTCCACCGACTGGGCAATGATCTCTGTGACCCAGCGTTTTTGGCCATCTTTCCCATCGAAGCTACGGATCTGCAATCTTCCCTCCACTAAAGCCCGTTGTCCTTTAGTAAGGCTGTTACCACAGTTTTCCGCCAATTTTTCCCATGTAACGATAGAAATAAAATCGGCGCTGTTGTCTTTGCCTCCACCAAAACGATCTACTGCTAAAGTGAACGTTGTGACCATTTTTCCGCTTTGCGTGGTCCGAATTTCCGGATCGCGCACTAATCTTCCCAGTAAAAATACCTTATTCATGGATCAGTCCTCCCGACTATTCATCTTCTTTTACGATCATGTGCCGCAAGATGTCGTCGGTAATCTTCATCACGCGAGTCAGTTCCGCCACTGTTTCGGGCTTGCCGGTGAAGTGGAAGATGCAATAATAGCCTTCGGTAAAATCTTTCACCAGATAGGCTAAGCGCCGTTTGCCCCAACGGTCGATCTTTTCGATCGCGCCTCCGTTGTTTGTCACCAAAGTTTCAAATTTGGCGATTACCGCTTGCGTTGCCTCTTCTTCCATCGGTTTGATGATGAATACGAGTTCATACTTTTTCAACAGGTTCACCTCCTCCTTTGGACTATCGGCCCTGTCTGAGGGCAGGGGAGTACACGCCCGAGTATTCAGGCTTATTTATTTTATACCAAGAGTCCCTAGAATGCAACCCCGTTTTTTCCCGCTTTGAAAATGTGTTTAAAGCCTTCTGATAAATTCATTCCTTTAACCCTTACACATTAAACCGAAAATAAACAACGTCTCCATCCTTCATTTCATATTCTTTGCCTTCCAGCCGAACCAGTCCCTTTTCTTTCGCCGCATTCTGGCTGCCGCAGGTTACCAAATCATCGAAACTGACGATTTCTGCGCGGATAAATCCTCGTTCAATATCCGTATGGATTTTCCCGGCAGCCTGCGGCGCCTTTGTCCCTTTGCGGATCGTCCAGGCACGTACTTCCGGTTCTCCAGCCGTAAAAAAATGCATCAAGCCCAGCAACTTGTAAGCCGCTTTGATGAGCTTTGCCAACCCGCTTTCCGGCAAGCCCATCTCTGTTAGAAAAGTAGCGGCCTCTTCTGCCGGCAATTCTGCAATCTCTGATTCAATCCTAGCTGAAATTACTACCACTTCCGAGTTTTCTTCCCTACTGTACGCACGAACTTTTTCTACTCCGGCATTCAGTGAGGTTTCTCCAGCCTCGTCTTCCCCTACGTTGGCCGCATACATAATGGGTTTCAGCGTCAGCAGGTTCATGTCGCGCAGCATTATCTGCTCTTCTTCATCCAAACCCTGACGGCGGACAGGTTTGCCGTCAGACAGCCCTTCTCGGACTTTTTTGAGCAGTTCCATTTCAACGAGTATTTTTTTGTCACCGCTTTTTAGTAACCGTTGCGACTTATCGAGCCGTTTCTCGACGGTTTCTATATCCGCCAAGCAAAGTTCGGTATTAATGATCTCAATATCGCGGATCGGATCAATTTCGCCTTCCACATGTGTCACATTGGGATCTTCGAAGCAACGTACCACTTGAAGAACGGCATCCACTTCGCGAATATGCGCCAGAAATTTATTGCCCAATCCTTCGCCGGTAGAAGCACCTTTAACCAACCCGGCAATATCGACAAATTTCATGGCGGTAGGAGTCGTTTTTTGCGGATTAAACATCGCAGACAGTTTCCATAATCTTTCATCCGGTACTTCTACAATACCCACGTTGGGTTCAATCGTGCAAAACGGATAATTCGCGGCTTCGGCGCCAGCCTTGGTAATCGCATTGAACAAAGTGCTCTTCCCTACATTCGGCAAACCCACTATGCCGACTTCCAGTGATGTACTCATTCAGGACTCTCCTTTTTCAATTCCAGCGCCTTCAGCGCCTTCTCAAATTTGGGTCGAGGAACAAGAACCCGTCGTCCACAACCAAGACACTTGATTCCGATATCCATCCCGGTACGAACGATTTCCCATCGGTCGGATCCGCAAGGATGTGTTTTTTTCATTTTTGCGATATCTCCCAGTTCCAGTTTTACCGGCATGATATTTCTGTTCCTCCCGGTTATTATTTCCCTGTTTGTATCTATTGTCGATTTCATTTAGCGAACATAAATTTCCCCTCGCCCTTTTCCGCAAACCCTCCCAATACACTTCGCAGATTCCACGCCGGCAGCTGTCATGGCGCCAATCATATTTCGTTCTTGCTCTGGGGGGATACTGATTAGTAAGCCGCCTGATGTCTGAGGATCAAACAAAAGATCTTGAATATTGACGGACACTGCCGAATGAAAGGACACCGTGTTCAGATAAGCCCTGTTGGCATAAGCGCCGGCCGGAACCAAACCCATGCCTGCCGCGGCTTCTGCTTCCGGAAAGAACGGAATCGCTGCACTATCCAATTCCAGATCCACTCCGCTGGCTATCGCAATTTCAAATGCATGTCCGAGCAATCCGAACCCGGTAATATCTGTGCAGGCATGCACCGGATATTGAATCATGCTTTCCATCGCATACCGATTTAATTGTGCCATACTCATTGCCGCCGCCGCGACACCCTTTTCAAACAGCTCGGCTCGCATTGCCGTGTACATCACGCCGGTACCGATTGCCTTGGTCAGAATTAAAGCATCGCCAATCTGTGCCCCAGCATTCGTTAATACCTTTGATGGATGAACGAGTCCAGTAACACTAAGGCCATATTGAGGCTCATCAGCCTCAACCGTGTGCCCGCCGAGCAGTACCGCACCAGCTTCAGCAATTTTATGCTGTCCGCCCCTAAGGATAGCCAGCAACACTTCAGATGACAAAGTGCAAGTAGGAAATCCGACAATGTTCATGGCCGTCAACGGCTTTCCGCCCATGGCATAAACATCGCTGAGGCTGTTAGCTGCTGCAATTTGGCCGAATAAATAGGGATCATCCACAATCGGCGTAAAAAAATCAAGCGTTTGAATCAGCGCCGTTTCGTCATTCAAACGATAAACGCCAGCATCATCGGAGGTGTCAATCCCAACTAATACATTAGGGTCGGCAATCCGAGGAAGTTTGCTGAGTA
>CAZSRN010000026.1:0-13505 GCA_964609115.1 uncultured Veillonellaceae bacterium
GCCTGTAAGAGCAACCGTAGGCTCGGCGGGATATGATTTTTTTTCGCCTGTTGATATAATTATTTCACCGAAAAAATCAGTTAAGATACCTACAGGAATTAGGGTTAAAATCGATGGCTGCTGGGTTTTGAAGTGTTATCCCAGATCGGGATTGGGATTTAAATTTCGTTTACAATTAGACAATACCGTTGGAATAATAGACTCAGATTATTATTATTCCGATAATGAGGGTCACATACTAATCAAGCTTACCAATGACACTTATGAAGAAAAGCAAGTTAACATCGGAAAAGGAACAGGCTTTGCTCAGGGAATTTTTGTGGAGTATGGTCTAACGATTGATGATGAGGTTAAGGATCTACGAACAGGCGGATTCGGGAGCACTACAAAATAAAATTTATGTAAACCGAATTAATTAATTTGAAATTATTCACTTTATTCTTTCATTTTGCGGGGTCAATGGCTACGGCTTTTGACTGAATTGAGAAAAATCGCAACCGAAATGAAAAATATCGGTCTGAAAGGTTACGCGCCGCAGAGTGTAAAGTTATAATAGTATTAATACGGTGCGGATAATACTGTATCCATTGACAAAGACTGTTAACAGAGCATACAATCAAATAAAATCTGACTAAAACAATAAGGTTTCATTTTGCGGAGGAGGCAGTGCGGGTGGGTTTATTTGCAGAAAAGTTGATTGCCCAGGCAGAACAAACGCATCGATTGACCGCAGATGAACTGGTCAGCCTGTTGACTGACCCGGAAGCGGCGATTCCGTTGTATGAGGCGGCCGACCGGGTGCGGGAAAAATTTGTGGGGCCGCAAGTCGAACTGCGGGGCTTGATCGAGTTTTCTAATATTTGCAAACAAAATTGTCTATATTGTGGATTGCGCCGTGATAACCGACAGGTTCCCCGGTACCGTCTTCAGGAACAGACCATTGTAGATTTTGGCCGTCGGGCGGCAGCGTTGGGATATAAGACATTGGTGATGCAATCGGGAGAGGATGAGTATTTTTCGCCCGAACGTCTGGGCCCAGTGCTGAAAGAACTGAAAAAGCTGGGAGTGGCATTAACACTCAGCATCGGAGAAAAAACACGGGAGGAATATGCGGCATTTCGCGCGGCCGGAGCTGACCGGTATCTACTGCGAATTGAGACCACCGATAAGGAATTGTATGAAAAAATGGACCCCGGCATGAGTTGGGACAATCGCATGCGGTGTCTGCGGGATTTGAAAGAATTGGGCTACGAGGTGGGGACAGGATCGTTGGTGGGTTTGCCGGGACAGAGTGTCGAGTCCCTGGCGCAGGACCTATTGTTTTTTCAAGAGTTGGATGCAGACATGGTGGGGATTGGGCCGTTCATTCCCAACCCCGCTACTCCGTTGGCGGATGCAACGGGGGGGACTTTCGATTTGGCTTGCCGGGTGATGGCGTTGACGCGGCTGTTGCTGCCTGATGCCAATATTCCGGCGACAACGGCGATGGAAACACTGCAGCCGGATGGACGAATGCTGGCGTTGCAACGGGGCGCCAACGTGGTCATGCCGAATGTTACCGATACGGATTATCGCAAGATGTACATGTTGTATCCGGGGAAAATTTGCCTCAATGATGCGCCGGCAGACTGTAGAGGGTGTGTGAGCGGCAAAATCCAGGAAATTGGGCGCAGTGTCTCGCAGGATCAGGGATTCCGTCGAAGACGCAATCCTGCGGGATAAATGATTGGAGGAGACGACATGTTTAAACAGCTGAAAACAGATATCCGGGCAGTTTTCGATCGGGACCCGGCGGCGCGCAACACGCTGGAAGTGATTCTCTGCTATCCGGGCTTGCATGCCATATGGGCGCATCGTGTTTCCCACTATTTATATGAGCGGGATTTTATTGTGCTGGCGCGGTTAGTTTCCCATCTGGCCCGCTTTTTAACCGGCATCGAAATTCATCCCGGCGCAAAAATCGGACCGGGGTTTTTCATCGATCACGGCATGGGTACGGTGATCGGCGAAACTGCGGAAATCGGCCGCAACGTGACGGTATATCAGGGCGTGACCCTTGGCGGAACCGGCAAGGAAAAAGGCAAACGGCACCCCACAATTGGCGATAATGTCGTGGTGGCAACCGGAGCCAAAATTTTGGGTTCTTTCACAGTCGGCAATGACTCGAAAATCGGCGCGGGCTCCGTAGTACTGTCGGAAGTTCCGCCCCACTCGACCGTTGTAGGGATTCCCGGCAGAGTAGTGTACCGCTTTGGACAAAAAGTGAATACCTGTGATGATGTAGTGAATCCGGATGATTTGGCGCACAACAATTTACCTGACCCGGTAGAAGAGATGTTGATTTGTTTGCAACAGCATTTGAACCGTCTGGATGAAAAAGTGAGCCATATGGAAAAAGAGAAAAAACAAGACAGCGGAGACAAATAGTTCCGTATTGCATTTTTTCGCCAACCTCCCATGATATAATAAGAGTACAGATAATTCCGACTTATTATAAACGGGAGGTGGATTCACATGGCAAAACTTCAGAAGATCCTGGTAGCCTATGATGGTTCCCCCCAAAGCAAGGAAGCCCTTTACTGGGCGATTTTCTTCAGCCGGAAGATTGGCGCCTCTGTCAGCGCAGTCAAGGTGTTCGAACCCCTTGTTCGGGAGTCCAAGTGGGATGAAGTCGGGACCATCCCGGAAGAGATGTTTGAAAAATTTGCGGTAGCGCAAAAAAAAGATCTGCAACTTATGGAAGCTGTTGCGGAACTGGGACGCGAACAGGAGCTCGAGATTACGACCGCAGTGCTGGCGGGGCATGTGACACAGACGCTGTTGGATTACGCGAAGAAAAACGAAATCAGCATGATCGTTGCCGGAACCCGCGGACATGGCGTTCTCAAGCAGCTTCTGCTTGGCAGTACTACGCACGGCCTCGTAAGTTTGGCGGATATTCCCGTATTGGTGGTAAAAAAGTGCCCGGTGGTTCAGTATACCGGGAATTCCATGCTCATGACCGGCATCCGCAAGGTATTGGTGGCCTACGACGGCTATCCTCAGAGTCGGGTTGCTTTGGAGTGGGCGCTGGAAATCGCCAAAAGAACCGGCGCGCAAGTGATGGCGGTAAAAGTGTTCGAACCCTTCCAGGTGGGCTTGGCCTATACGATTGCAGAGGGCGGAAATGCGGCGCGAACAGCCGCCCAGCTTCGGGAAATGGATGAAGCAAACGCCAAAATGATGGAAGAGGCCAAAGCCATGGCGAAAAAGCAGGATGTAGCGATTGAAACAAAGATTATCAGTGGAAGTGTTTTGGAAACGCTGCTGGAATTTGCCGAACAACACGGCGCAGATATGATTGCCGTAGGATCGCAGGGACGGGGCGTTTTGGACAAACTGCCGATTGGCAGCGTTCCTCATGGACTCATCAGCCTGTCCAATTTGCCGGTGTTAATCACCAAAAAGTAAGCCGGGAAAAGAACGCGCGATTACAAGGGACGCTCTATCAAACTTCAAAAGCAAAAAAGACTTCCTGTCCGCAAAAGGTGCGCGGCGGCGGAAGTCTTTTTTTTTCGACAAAAGCAAGCCTTCAAAGCGTCCAATAAAATATTTCCCAAAAAATTTATGGAAAGACTACCCAATCGGGAAGGAAAAACGTCAAAGCTGCAGAATTAAACACGAATACTATTGTTTTAGGAGGGTTCACCGATGGAAATTTCACTTCAGGACTTTTTGGCGGCGCTTGGCGTTGTCATTAACGGGTTGCCGCAGGGCCTCCTTGCATTGACTTTCGGCTTTGCTTCGGTGCCGACGGCTGCAGGGTTCATCGCGGGTGCACTTGGCTGTCTCTTTTTTAATGTCGTATCGCCCATCTCTTTCCAAGCCGAAACCATTACCTTGGTTGGAACAATGGGCCGCACGATTCGGGAACGGCTCTCGATGATTTTTTGGGAAGGGTTCCTGCTCACATTCATCGGCATTTTCGGCCTGTTCAAAGTCATCGTTGCATTCATCGGGCCAGTCATTACAAATGCCATGATGGCCGGCGTCGGCATTATGCTCGCGATGGTCGCCATCAACATGAGCAAGGGGAATCCTCTGGTCGGAGCCGTCTCCATCGCCACTGCGCTCCTGACGTACTACATCACACCCAATCCGGGAGACAAGCTCGTCTATACCATCGTTATCTCCGTTGTCCTGTCGACGCTTTGTTCCATTCTGATGAAAAAAGAAGTCCATATCGATGTGGATGAGTCCCGTGAACGGTTCATTTTTCAAAAACCCATTCTCAACGGCAACATTGCTCGCGGCGCACTCGCCCTTGTGACCTTGAACATTGGAGCCAACATCGCTTTTGGCAACATTACCGCACAGACCATTGCCAAGACCAGTATCGATCTCGACCATTTAACCATCATCTCCAGTGTGGCCGACATGGCCTCGTCACTTTTCGGCGGAGGCCCGGTCGAAGCGATCATATCCGCCACCGGCGCAGCGCCTCATCCTTTGGCTTCGGGCGTACTCATGATGGTGATTATGGCGATCATCCTCATTACCAAGATGCTTCCCAAAATCGGTGAGCATGTTCCCAACGAATCCATCGCTGGATTTCTGCTTGTTCTCGGTGCTATCGTAACCGTTCCCGTCAATGCCAGCCTGGCGCTGAAGAGCGGCGTCGGTACGCCGGACGTTGTGATCGGCGGCGTTACGATGACCATCACCGCCATTACAGACCCTTTCGTCGGGATGGTATCCGGGTTGATCGTGAAATATATGATGCTGCTGTTCTAATCGATTTCAGAAATGAGGTGCAACATGAGTCTGCCTACTGTATATAACTTGGAAATCTGCGGAATTCAGCGGGTGCTCCCGGTCATTCCCGTCAGCCATAGTCTTTCTATTGCCAGCTTCGTCATTCTGGGCGATACGGAACTTATTTGCCGGGTGGCGCCGGAAATCGTAAAAAGACTGCCGCCCATCGACGCCATTGTCACGCCGGAAGCCAAGGGCATTCCACTAGCCTTTGAGATTTCGCGATTGCTTGGAATGAACTATATTGTAGCGCGCAAGAGCCGTAAACCCTATATGTCCGAACCGTTATCCGATGAGGTCAACTCCATAACCACGCAGAAACGGCAGAGCCTTTTCCTTGACGGCAAGGATGCCGAAGCGCTCAAGGGAAAACGGACCGTTATTATCGACGATGTGATCAGCACCGGTGAATCGCTTGGCGCGGTCGAACGGCTGCTGGCGAAAGCCGGAGCGAACGTCGTTGCCAAAGCCGCCATCCTTGCGGAAGGGGAAGCCGTTCATCGTCAGGATATTATCTATTTGCAGGAACTTCCTTTATTTCCGCATTCATAAGAAAACTGAAAACGCATGTGAAAATTAGAAAATCACAAGGCTCCGGACCATTGGGTCCGGAGTTTCGTTTTTTCTGGGGTGGAGGGAGTCGGGATCGAACCGCGACCTCTTGAACGCCATTTCTCATCGATACGTTATCGCAGGTTGATCGGCGTACTGAAAATTGTCCGCAATATAACCGAACAAAAGAGGAGGAAGTCGGAGACCGGGGCGCTCGACTTGCGCCACCCAGCGCGGGCAGGGTCGGCAAATAGAATCGCCTATAAAATCAATACTGTTCTCAATAATGAAAGCAGGAATCTACCGTAAGATCGCGAATTGCGTAATTATAAATGAAGCGCGAAAGTTCTGAAACAGCGATTCATATCAAGTTGAGCCGAGGAAGGGGACTGTTTTGATGAGGGAAGGCAAGCCGCTGGTTTTGGTAGTTGACGACATTCCCGATAATCTGACATTGGCTAATTCATTATTGAAGAACCAATACAAGGTCAAGCTCGCCAACAATGGGGAAATGGCTTTGAGCATGGCAAAAATTGACCCACCGGACTTGGTTCTGCTGGATGTGAATATGCCCGGCTTGAATGGGTATGAAACCTGCGCCGCATTGAAAGCGGATGCGAATTTAAACCGAATACCGGTTATTTTTTTGACTGGCATGGGCGAAGTGGAAGACGAAGAAAAGGGTTTTGCCCTGGGAGCGGTTGATTATATTGTTAAGCCGCTCACCCCCTCTTTGTTGCTGGCGCGTGTTCAGACGCACCTGACGCTCAAACACGTGCAGGAATGTCTACAGGAGCGCAACGAGTATCTGGAAGCGGAAATCGTCCGGCGGATTCAGGAAATCAACCAGTTGCAGGAAGTGGCAATCAACGCGATGGCTTCGCTGGCGGAAACCCGCGACCGGGAAACCGGCGCCCATATCCTGCGCACCTCATATTATGTGAAAGAACTGGCATTGGCGCTACAGAACCATCCGGCGTTTGCCGATACGCTCACCGCCGAGAATATCTTGTTGCTGACCAAATCGGCGCCCCTGCACGATATCGGCAAAATGGGCATTCCGGAAATGATTTTATGGAAACCGGCCAAATTAACCAAGGAAGAGTTTGAAGTCATGAAAACGCATGCGGCGATCGGCAAACGAGCGATTGTCGGCGCTGAAAAATTATTGGGAATGTCGGTGACGTTTTTGCGCTTCGCCAAGGAGATGGCCTATTCACATCATGAACGCTGGGATGGCGCAGGTTATCCCGAAGGGATGGCCGGCGAGGCTATTCCTGTCGCCGGTCGCTTGATGGCGCTGGCTGATGTTTATGACGCGTTGATCAGTCGCCGCGTATATAAAGAACCGATTCCACACGTCACCGTAGTTTCCATGATTGCCGGTGAAGCGGGAAAACAGTTTGATCCAGCTGTCGTTGCTGCGTTTTTACAATTGCAGAATCGATTCTTGGAGATTGCCGATACGTATCGCGATGAATTGCCGGAAGCGAGCCTTCGGTAACATGCGGCAGGCAAGGCCCATACGCAAGGACCTGTTCCAACAGATCGCGCTGGTCTTCTCGTTGGCGATCCTTGTATTTGCTGTTGTTGTTTATCATTGGATCATTCTGCCGGCGGCCGACCGTCTGGCGGAAAACGAACTCAGCATGACAGCCGATCAGATCAGAAGTAAAGTACAAAACTATTTCGGAGAGATTGAAAATCATTTGGATTTACTGACTGAGTATGCGTCGCAAGGATACTTTGTTTCGGATAATCCGGAATCGTTTCAACGGTTTGTGGCCCCGCTGATGAAATACAGCCAGTCACATCACGCATTTCGCCTCGCACGGGAAGATTCCCGCGAAGTCGCCCTGTTTAAGAATGGTGATGGCTGGAGCACCCGCTATACTTATCCGGCACAGCTGCCCGGCGTGGAACAATGGACGCATTGGGACCGCAACAACTTGCCGCTGGGCAGGGAAACATTGCCCAGCGACTATGATTGTCGCACCTATCCTGGGTTTATCGGGGCATTGAGTCAACAGGGAACCAACGCACCGTTCTGGACATCGCCCTATTCTTTCCGGACGAGCATCGAACCGGGAATCAGCGCTTCGGTCCGCTTTGTTGCCAACAACGGCATTCGCTATATTTTGTCCATTGACACGGCGATTAGCGATATTTCGTCGATGACCCGCTATATTAGCTTGGGCAAGTCCGGGTTCATCCTTTTGTTTGACGCGGCTGGGGCGATTGTAGGTCAACCGGCGCGACATGCCGCCAACCAGGGGATTTTTGCAGCGAATACCATTGTTTCCGTAAGGGACTTGCCGCAGGTTTTTCCGGCCTATGAGCAATGGGGGGCTTCCGGTCGTCAAGTGAATGAAAACATGCGCTACCAGGTTGACGGCATCACCTGGATTGCTCGGTTTATCAACCTTTCATTGGGCGGAAACAACTATTATATCGGCATGTTTGTGCCGGTCGCCGATTTTCCGCCGGATACAGCGGTGCCGTTAAGTATACTTGGGTTGAGCTTATTAGGGGCGATTGCGTTTTCCTTTTTGTGGACGCGCCGGATTACGACGGAAATCAGCCGTCCGTTGCAGCAATTGGTGACGGCAAGCGAACAAATGGGCGAAATGAATTTTTCACCCTTGGAATTTACGCCGACCCGTTGGCAGGAAATCAACGCCTTGGCGTTGGCGCATGAAGCAATGCGCCGGCAGATTGCCGAAGCCGCCAACGACTTGGAAGAAAAAATCGCCCGTCGTACCGTGGAATTGCAAAAACTGTCGCGGGCCATTGAACAAAGTCCGGTTTCGGTAGTAATCACAGATGTCGATGGCAATATCGAGTATATGAATCCGCATTTTTGCCGGGTGACAGGCTATGACAGTGCTGAAGCGATGGGTGGAAATCCCCGGTTGCTCAAGTCGGGCCTGACGCCGCCCGATGTATATACTGACCTTTGGAACACCATTTCATCGGGTAATTCATGGCAGGGAGAGTTTTGCAATCAGCGCAAGGATGGAACCTTGTTTGTTGAGAAGGCGATTATCAGTCCGTTGCGAAATTTGAACGGCGAAATTACCCATTATGTAGCCGTCAAGGAAGATGTCACACAACAGAAGAAAGATCAGGAAGAACTGCGGCAAGCACGTCAGACCGCGGAAGAAGCGACTCGGGCCAAATCGATGTTTTTGGCGAATATGAGCCATGAAATTCGCACACCGATGAATGCGATTATTGGAATGTCCTATCTGGCATTAAAGACGGACTTGACGCCGAAGCAGCATGATTATGTGCAAAAAATCCATGATGCCAGCACCTCATTGTTGGGAATTATCAATGAGATTCTCGATTTTTCCAAAATTGAAGCCGGAAAGCTGCAACTGGACCCGGTCCCTTTTGTTCTGGATGAAGTGATGGACAATGTGTTCAATCTGACTCATGCCCAGGCCAATGCGAAAGGATTGGAGTTCCTCTACCATATTGCGCCGGATATTCCGCAAAATCTGGTCGGCGACCCATTGCGCCTGACCCAGGTCATGACCAACCTGATCAATAACGCCGTTAAATTTACACCCAGCGGCTCAATCACGATTGACGGGAAAGTCGCCAGCCAAAAGAAAGAGAAGATAGAACTTCGTTTTTCTGTCACCGACACCGGGATCGGCATGACGCAGGAACAGGTCGCCCAACTGTTCCAGGCATTTACCCAGGCGGATGGGTCGACCACCCGCAAGTACGGCGGCACCGGCCTCGGCCTGACGATCAGCAAACGGCTGATCGAAATGATGGGGGGAACGATTGCGGTGGACAGCTCCGTCGGGGCGGGCAGCTGCTTCAGTTTCACCGCCTGGTTCGAACTGACGGAAAAAGCGACTGAGAAACGGCGCGTTATTCCGGACAACCTGCATGAGCTGCGGGTGTTGGTGGTTGACGATAATCAGGCTGCCAGGGAAATACTGACGGAGTATTTGGCGGCGATGCATTTTCGGGTCGATACGGCAATCGACGGTCAGTCGGCGATCAATGCCGTTTTGCGCTGTGAAAACGACCCGTATTCATTGGTTTTGATGGACTGGCAGATGCCGGAAATGGACGGAATCGAAGCGGCGCGACGAATCAAGCGGGAACTCAAGCTGACGAAGCCGCCGGCCGTTGCCATGGTAACTTCTTTTGATCGGGAAGAATTGTATGCCCAGGCGCAGCGCTATGATTTGGATGGAGTGTTGATCAAACCGGTAACGCCGTCGCACCTGTTTGACCTGGCCGTTCGCCTCTTTGCACAGAGGGGTCAGACGAGCGGCAAATCGAGGCAAGCTGTACAGGAACGCGACTATGGGATCAAGGGGTTGCGCGTCTTGGTGGCGGAAGACAACGAGATCAATCAGCAGATCGCCGTGGAATTGTTGCAAAGCCAGGGCGTAGAGGTTCTGGTTGTTGCCAACGGCCAGGAAGCAGTGGCGGCTAGCTTGCAGCAGTCTGAAAAGCCGCTTGACATGATTCTTATGGATCTGCAAATGCCGGATATGGATGGGTTTGAAGCTACTGCCGCCATTCGAAGGCATGGCGTCTCATTGCCGATCATCGCCATGACGGCCCATGCGATGACTGAAGAAAAGGAAAAGTGCCTGGCCGTCGGCATGAATGATCATGTTGCCAAACCGATCGATCCCCACACTCTGTTTGACACGATTGCCCGGTGGGCCGGCGTCAAAACCGCGGGGTCAAGCGACGCGTCTTTGCTGTCGACAAGAGATCCGGCCCTGATTCTGGACACCCAGACCGGCTTAAAACGGGTTGTCGGCAATTTCAAACTTTATCACCAATTACTGCGGCAATATCTCAGCGGCCAAGGCGAAGCGCTTGTCCAGCTGCGGCGACAGCTGCTTGGCGGCGATCTGGAATCAGCAGGCCGCATTGCGCACAGCCTCAAAGGCGTGTCGGGAAATATAGGCGCGGTCACGGTCGCTGACTTGGCTGCCGCCTTGGAAAAGGCCGGCAAAGGCAATGCGACCATGGAAGAAAGCATGGTGTTGCTGCTGAAACTGGAGCAGCAATTTGCGTTGCTGCGTCAGGTGATTTTGCAGTATCTGCCGCATGAAGCCGAAACGGCTGCTCCCGTGACGGCAGAACCGCTCGGTCCATCGCTGCGGGAGAAATTGCAGCAACTGAAACTCCTGCTTTCCAACAATGACGGCGAAGCACTGGACTGTTTCGACCATTTGCGGGATACTCTGGTCGCAGTGATAACACGCGAAGAATTTGCAGAGCTGGAGCAACTGATTTCCCGGTTTCAATGGCATGAAGCCGAAAGCAAAATCGCAGCATTGCTGAAAAAGGGAGAGTCTTGATGAATAAATCGAATCCACTCATTTTGGTCGTGGATGATACGCCGGATAATTTAATGCTGGCTAGTCGCCTGTTAACGCCGCACTATAGGGTCAAACTGGCTGCCGGCGGCGCTGCGGCGCTGGAAATCGCTCAGACCGAACCGCCGGACCTGATCCTGCTCGATGTGCTGATGCCGGATATGAACGGCTACGAAACCTGTGCCAAGTTTAAGGAACAGGCGGCGCTGCGTCAGGTTCCCGTTATATTCCTGACTGCGATGGGGGACGTGACGGACCAGGAGCAAGGCTTTGCCCTAGGCGCTGTCGACTACATCGTAAAACCGTTAACTCCTTCCCTGTTGCTCGCCAGGGTTAAGACGCATCTTAGCCTGAAGCAGGCCCAAGCGTCGCTGCGTGACCGCAACGAACATCTGGAGGCGGAAATCGCCAAACGGGTTGATGAAATCGGCAAACTGCAGGAGGTCGCCATCATGGCGCTGGCTTCATTGGCGGAAACCCGCGATTGTGAAACAGAAGCCCATATCCATCGCACGGCGGAGTATGTCCGCCAGCTTGCCTTGCAAATGCAGTCGCAAGCGATGTTTGCCGACGTGTTGACAAACGAGAGTATTGAACTGATGGTTAAATCTGCGCCGCTGCACGATATCGGTAAAGTCGGCGTGCCGGACATGATTTTGTGGAAACCTGCGAAACTGAATAGCGAAGAGTTTGAACTGGTCAAGCGGCATCCGGAAATTGGGCGGCGGGCAATCGCGGGAGCGGAACGATTGCTGGTCACACCGGAATCGTTTTTGCGATTTGCCAAAGAAATGACGTACCTCCATCACGAGCGTTGGGATGGAAGCGGATACCCGGAAGGGCTGCAAGGCGAAGCGATTCCTCTATCAGCTCGATTGATGGCGCTGGCGGATGTCTACGATGCCCTGATTAGCCGCCGCGTCTACAAAATACCGATTCCGCACGAAGATGCCGTGCAGATCATCACGAACGAGGCGGGAAAACATTTTGACCCGGTCGTAGTGGAGGCGTTTTTAGCCGTGACGGATCGGTTTCATGCCATCGCGGTGAAATTCGCGGATTAGCATTCGAAGGCAGAATAGCTGCCTGATTTCACTCGATGAAAGCGGGGCAATAACATGCGCGGAATATTTTCAAAACGCTGGTTCGGCTGGATTGTTTGCGTACTGCTGGCGATGCTGCCGCTGGCGGGATGCGGCGGCGAAAAGAAGCCGGCCATAGGCAAAACAGCGACGATTCTCGTATATAGCCCGGTGAATGACGAATATCTGCGAAAAATTGCCGCTGAATTTGAAAAAGACAGCGGCATCAGAGTGGAAACCGTGAAACTGAGCGCCGGTGAAATGGTCGCCAGGGTCAGGGCGGAGAAAAAATCGCCCAAGGCCAGCGTACTGTACGGCGGTTCGGCGGATGGTTACATTCAGGCGAAGGAAGAGGGCTTGCTGGAAAAATACGACTCGCCGAAGTCGGCGGCGATTCCGACAACCCTGAAAGATCCCGGCGATTACTGGAATGGGGTTTATGTCGGTTACATCGGTTTCGTCGCCAATAAGGCGCTGTTGCAGCAGCTTGGTGTGCCGCTGCCGGTGACATGGAATGATTTGCTGCGCCCCGAGCTGACGGGGAAAGTTCTGATCGCCAATCCCGGTACGGCAGGCGCGGCGTATACGATGCTGGCGACGTTGGTGCAAATGCAGGGGGAAACGGCAGCGATGCAGTATATGAAAAAGCTGCACGGGCAGGTTAAAGAATACCCCAAATCGGCAGTGACCGCCGTACAAATGGTCGGAAAAGGCGAAGCCGCCGTCGCTGTTGCGTTTCTGCAGGATGCAATCCGTCTGCGGGAGCAGGGGATGCAAGAGCTGATCATCGGCACGCCGCAGGAAGGGACCGGTTATGAAATCGGCGCAGTCGCGATCGTGAAAAATGGACCGGAGCAAATGGCCGCGCGACAATTCGTCGATTGGGCGCTGTCAAAAAAAGCTCAGGAGATTGGCCAAAGCGTCGGCTCCTATCAGTTTCCCGTCTTACCGGAGGCAAAATCGCCTCCGGTCGTCGATTCACTGCGGCAGAGTACCCGCCTGATTGTTTACGATTTTGTCTGGGCCGGCAAAAATCGCAAAACATTGGTCGAAAAATGGAGTGCGCTGGTGAATCTGGAAAAGAGCAGCACGGACAGATGAAACAGTTTATTTTGTGGACTTGGTCAATGGAAAAGGAGCAGGAAGAGATTTGGCGCAAAGCGGGCTTCCTCGTCATGCCGCAGGGCAAGGTGGCAGCGTCCGAAATGGCTGAACCGGATTTCATCTGGCTGGGTGAAGAGGCAGTTGTGCCGGTTTTGGCGGAGGGAATCGGTTGGAATTCACTCTACCCGAAACTGTTTTTTGTACATGGCAGCGTTGAAGCATTCATACCGATGCACTGGCGGGCCTATGAGCAGCAAGTTGTTTCACTGAATGGTTCGGCCTGGCTGATCGGCAGTAAGTTGGAGGACCCTTTGCCAACGACGCTTCCGGATTATTTTGCACAGCAAAAGACAGCCGATTTAGCGGCTGTCTTGTACATGACGTTACTGGATTCGGTATTTCGCGAGACGGCTGAATGGTGCGGGCATATGTCGTCGGTTGTCGGCAGGATGTAAGGATACAACGTCACTACCGCCTTTACGCTGTCATTGGCAGTGATAAAATGTCGTAGTGATAAATTGAAGCGAGGGTCCCCATGAATACTGATTTTGTTAATTTAACAATCGAAAACATTGCCAATGAGCATTTATGTTGCATTATCCGCAGT
>CAZSRN010000027.1:0-13317 GCA_964609115.1 uncultured Veillonellaceae bacterium
AGATCATCCACGTTTTCCCAATTTTTCGTTTCCAATAGTGCGCCTACTCCGGCTCCATAACTCCCCGGAGGGCAGCCAAATATTCGATACCCCGCCTGTTCGCGAGCTTCCTTGGCCGTCAGTCCCTGCTGCTCCAAATCCATCGTTTCCGCTTCAATATGTTTCCGCACATAGTTTTGTTCGATAGGTTCGTCCTGCGCTGCAGCCATCGCCACAGCCTGTTCCATCCACTGCATCGCAAACGGCATGGAATCGCGGAACAACCCACTAATGCGAGCTGTCACGTCAATGCGGGGACGTCTGAGCTCAGCCGGAGGAATAATCTCCAATCCAATCACCCGACCGCTGCTTTTCTGCCATACCGGTCGAACCCCAAGAAAATATAAAAACTGGGCAATACACTGTCCCCTGCTGCGCATATTGGCCCCGCTCCACAAAACGACACCGATGTTTTCCGGATAGTGTCCTTCTTCCGCAACAAACCGTTCAATCAGTAAATCGGCCAATTGTTTGCCGCACTCCCACGCTACCGGAGAAGGCAGAGTTCGCGGGTCCACGCCGTAAAAATTACGTCCGGTCGGCAGAATATCCGCCATACCGCTGGTCGGTGCGCCTGCCGGACCCGGCTCCACAAACCGTCCGCTCAAAGCAGCAAGGGAATTGTCCATTTCCTGCGCAGTCAAAGCCAAATTCCGCTGCAACGGTCCACACAGGTACTCCAATACCTGATACAAGGAAACCAGTTTTTCCGGTACTGCATTGTGAAGCCATTCTGTTTGCTGTTGCATTTCCTGCCAAACGCTTGTCAACTGAAAGTCAACCTCTACAAGTTTCCGCACCAGCGTACGGCAATCTTCGCGAACTTCGTCCAGTACGGCGCCGTAGGTACGCGCCGTACCCGGAATCCTTTCTCCTTGGCGATCCTGCAATTCACCATAATCATATCCTTTAAGCACAGCAACACTGGCGAACAAAGAAGGGATCTCTCCATTTTCCAGTCGTGTCATCGCCAGCAGATATTCTACCAGCATATCTCCCGCAGGCGCCTTTCCGAGAATATGCAGCCCCACTTTGATCTGCATATTCTTCAAATCGCCGATGTAGGCATGCAGCCTTTCCAAGTAGGCCTCGAAGTTTTCTTCGTTGTCCGGCGGTTTCACCGGATCATTTAGATTAGCCCTCGTTGCCGCATCAAGAATTTGCTGCGCCGTTTGGCCCAACTTTTCCGGTTGATTCAAGTGATAATGCCAATACTCATCCACTAACCGTTCGACTTCCGCCAACTCGTCATAAACGCCTGCGTGACTCATCGGTGGCGTCTGATGGCCAATCAGGCAAGCGGCGCTTCGCCGTTTGGCCTGTGTACCTTCGCCGACAATGGTAATGAGATAGGGATAAATGTTTGGCAGATCACCCAACGCCAGTTCGGGATAACACTCGCCGGACAGGCCGGTAGCCTTTCCCGGCAGCCATTCCAATGAACCATGGGTTCCGATATGCAGCACTACATCCGCAGCGAATTTTTCTCTCAGCCATTCATAAAAAGCCAGGTAATGATGCGTGGGCGCACAATCGGGCGAATGATAAATTTTGGCCGGGTCTTCCCCAAATCCACGAGGAGGCTGAACACTGACGACAACATTACCCAATTGCATTCCCGGCACAAGCAACGCATCCTTATGCACAAAAACGCTTCCCGGCGGTGTTCCCCAATCATGGGTTAATTGTTCAGACGGTTTTGTCGGCAGCCGATCAAACCACGCTTGATATGCTGACGATTTCAATCGTCCCATCATTGCATCGGCTTCCTTTTCTCCCATGAAATCACGGTCGTTCGTCCCGCAGGCAATCAGGGAATTCATCAGGGTTTGGCTATCTTCCGGCAGCGTCCCGACATCATAGCCTTCCTGCTGCATTCGGCGCAACAATTCCAGCACACTCTCCGGCGAATCCAATCCTGCCGCGTTACCTATTGAAGCGTTGGTCGGCGGATAATTATGAAAAATAATGGCGACTTTTTTCTCTGAATTCGACTTATGTCGCAATCGAGCCCACTTTTCGGCTTTGCGGGCCAACAAATCCATTCTTTCAATGATCGGCGGATGGTGAATATCTCCGCCTCCCCGATCTTCCTTGCTTGCAAAAGGAATGCTATGGATCACCCCGTCAAACTCCGGCAGGGAAACACTGAAAGATAAATCCAGCGGAGTCAGCCCATCCAAATTCTCACGCCAAAGCGCTTCACTCTGAAGCAATGTGTATGCCTGCAAGATCGGCCGATCCAGCTTTTGAAAGAAGGAAATATCGATAGGCCTTCCCACCGTCAGCGAAAACTTTAGTGTGTTGATCAATACATCAATAATCCAATCGGATTCATCGCGGAAATAAGTCTCAATCGCCGTATCCACACCCGTGCTTTTTTGAGTGGGATCAGCCGCCCAATGACTAAACACAGGAATCACATTCATTCCGCGTTCCCTCAATGTTTGAATTAAAAGCTTCTGGTGCTTTAAATCGCCCCAGATCCACTCCTCTCTGGGAATCAAAAGGCCCACCGTAAGTTGTCCCGGCTGGATGCCCCCTTGCCGACGGTAGTCGGCTAAAGTCGCTATGCGTTGATTATCCTGCGGATTCAGAATCCCACACCAGGGAATTGCCTGCGGTTCTCCGGTCCTTTCCTCATGTCCGCAAAACCGTCCGGAAAGCCATCGCCACAAGTTGCGGTAATTATGTTGCCCGCTGAAGAGCAGATAACGATTCACCGTCTCAATATCCGTCGGGGAAAACCCAAAAGCAATATCTGTCTGGTCCACTCCGGAACCCATTAACAAATAAGGTTGCTTGGCTTGTCGCAAAAACTTCAATGTTTGTTGAATCAGCTTGCTGTCTGAAGAACTGCCCATCCACGATATTAATGTAACAGACGCCTCTGAGAGCCGTTTTTGCCAATTTTCATCCCAAATCGTACGAGGCTCGACCATGATCGCCTGGCCCGGCGGAAAGTCCGGTGACAAAGCTAGTTGCTTGTAGGTCTTGTCCATCATGTTCGCCTGTCGGGTCAAATTAGTCAAAAACAGCATCTTCATTTCTTCACCTTCCGTCTTTACTTTCGTTCATTCATAACGAACAAAATGTTCGAAATCTTCCCGCCGGGGAAAACTGATTGCCTCCGCAGGGCATTTGGGTACGCAACCGCTGCATAACACCACGCACTCATACGGCTGCGCAACCATCGGCTTATTCGTTTCTTCGTTCATGGCATAAACTTTTTTGGGGCAAAACTCAAAACACACTTTGCACCCTATACAGCGATCCGCATTAATTGTCGGATACCATTCGATCTTATTTCTGTCCACCAACAAGGTTCGTTTTCTACGCGCCTGCATGTTTGACGCCTCCTTATATTTTCATCTTACCTCTGCTCGATTCCGCTTTCTACATTCCAATCCGTTTCCATATATGAATCCGATAAGCTCCGGCCACTTCACCGTTATCCATTTGCAACGGGGCTTCCATTCCCACAACGTGAGACTCATTGGCGGCAACTGCCACGCAGGGACCCTCCGTGGGCATAAAATCATCAATTTCCAATTCCGGCGTAGAAAAAGCAATCATGCCATGAATTCCGGCATCCTTGGTTCGGATGTTGCGTCCGATGGCTACTACCAACCGACGTCCCGCAACCTGTATTTCCTCCACCATGCCTCCAACCTTGCGTCGTTTGACCAAGGCTCCTTCGCGGTCAAACAAGAAAATGCTGTTACTCTGCGGATGTTCCACAGGAGTCGGCAACTGCCAATTGGAACGGTTGTAAGTATTGCCGGTTGAAAAAGCCACATATTCGCCAACATGACGCACATGCAACCCCGTAGCGTTGACGTAAATTCCATGGATAGTTTGTGGCGCACTGAGGGTTCGACTCCAAAGCAATCGACCTGCTTCGTCCAGGAAAAAAGCCCGTCCGTCCGCCGAAACGCCGCCGAGATATCGGCCGTCCGCAGAGATTTCCGGCCCAAATCTCATATTCGTACGATCATAAGGAGGCACGGTCACCAACCCGGCACTCCAGCGAAAATCTCCGCTCCGGGCATCATAAGCATAGATATTGTCCTGAAACCTTCGCTCCGGCCCCGGCGTATAATCCGATGTGGCAAAAAACAATGCCGTCCCCGCTTCATTCACATCGCACCAACTGACCCACACGTCGATATTATGATCACGGGGAACCAATGTAATCGTTCCTTGCGCATCGAACCGGTAAATCCGGGCGAAATACTCCGTTTTGCCGTTTGGAAAACGGATGGAACGCAAAGCAACAGCATAAGCATTGCCTACGCCATCTACATTAATCGACATAATGCCGGGAAAAGTCTTTTGCCGAATGTCCACACCCAATTCGTCCACACTCGCCTTGCGCCAGCGTTCGCCGCCGGAAGCCGCATCGAGGCAGGTAATGGCTCCCTGCTGGCTGTTTTCGCCAACATAAATTTGCTGACTGTCCCGGGAGAATTCCAGCGCGCTAATTTTCCCCAGGCCAATTTTACGGGACCAAAGCCGAATTCCCTGCAAATTCATCAAGAGTACCTCTCCTGATTCCGTACCTACGACAATCCTTGCACCATCCGGCGACATGCGCACCAGTCCGGGAGTCGATCCCATCTGCTTATAACCTCGAATCTCCACCTTTCCCAAGGGAACTTCCGCCGTTTTTTCATATCTTCCCGCTTGGCTGCGGGAAACCTGAGCGGACGGTATCGTTCTCATCCTTTGAAATTCAGGGAAAACATGGGTGGCCAGCAAAATCAAACTGCAGCCGAACAAAATAAAAAGTCCGCTCGTCAGTATTTTCGTTCGTAGACCTGTCACAGCCACACCGCCATAAAATCATATACGCCACGCATTGCCGGAAAATAAACAATCCCGTTGAATTGCAACGCATACAGCATTTTTAGCGCCGCCCCTGTAGCAATGCCAAAAAAAACCGTACTGACAGCCACCCGTTCCGCAAGCGGCCATGCCGACATTTCTCCATGCCTTGCGCTACGTCCAAAGCCTCTGCTCTCTACGGACAACGCCAATGTTGCCGCTCGTCGCAATGCGCGGGCCAGAATGGGAAACATGACATAAAAGGCCGTCCGTATCCAACGGATCGGCGACAGCGTCCTCATGGGTTCAAAACCGCGCAGACGTTGCGCTGTAAGTACAATCGCCGTTTCTTCAAAAACAACCGGCAAAAACCGTAAGCTGGTGATTAGCATAAATGCAATGGCATAGGGCATCTTCCAGTGCAAAAAGCATTGCAGCAGCTGCCGGGGGTCGGTTGTCCAGCAAATGAGCAAACCGCAGGAAAGCATGATGCCGGACCGCAGCGCTTGCACCGCCCCGTGTTCCAACCCTTCCTGATAAACAAAAATACCGCCTGTAAGTTCACCAATCCAGGGCGTAGTCGGCGACACCAGGCAGGCAATCATCGTACGGGGTTCCTGATTATAAAAAAGCGCCTGACTCAGCATGGCTCCCCAAATTCCCACTAACAAAAAGATGATGAGGACTTTCCATCGCTCCACCGACGAACGGGCAACGATATGAAAGCCCAGCGCCATTATGAACAACAAGAATAAAGGACGTGGCCCTTCCAAGCCGACGGCGAAAATGACAATCGCGGCCAAAAGCACCAGCTTGGTCCGTACATCCAGACGATGAACCGGCGTGTCAGCAGGCATTGCCTCCCAAACTTGTCTGTTGTACATGGCGAACCACCTCCTCCACGCACAGCGCACAACCGCCGTAAAGTTCGCGGGAAACCCGCAGCGCCGCAGGCGCTCGTAAACCAGCAGCCTGAAGGATGTCTTCGTGCGAAAATACATCCCGAGGCGGCGCATCGGCAATCACCCTGCCTGCGGTCATGACAACCACCCGTTCGGCGTAACGCGCGGCCACTTCCGTATCATGCGTGCAGAAAATGATCGTACCTCCTTGTGTTTGATAGTCTTGCAGCAAAGCGATAATATCGTCGATATGACCCAGATCCTGTCCGGTTGTGGGTTCATCCAACAGCATGACTTCCGGTCTACAGGCGAGTAATGCCGCAATGGCCACCCGTACCCTCTGCCCCTGGCTAAGCGCCAGCGGAAAATGTGTTTCCATTCCGGCGAGTCCGATCTGCGTCAATAATGATCGCCACTCTCCATTATCGGTCTTTGGCGAACCACCATGCCGCAACCCAAAAGTAATCTCATCCTCAACAGTAGAATTAAAAAGCATCAGGTCAGGATTTTGCATGACCATTCCGACACGCCTGTCCAGCTGTCTTACTTCTTTCCCGTGCACTTTTACCAGTCCGGTTTGCGTCTGCAAAAGCCCGCAGATATGGTGCAGCAGGGTAGATTTTCCCGCTCCGTTGTTTCCCATCAGCGCCACAAACTGTCCGCGTGGAATGGTCAAATTGACTCCATCAATGATTTTTCGTCCCTGCGGATCATATCGAAACTCCAGTCCGCGGATTTCCACTCCGATGTTCTCCGTTGGAACCGGAACAGTTTTTGCAGCAATTCCAGCATGAGAAATGCAATTCGGATAGGCGGCGCGAATTCCATGCACTGCATCTTCCACGGCAGCACTCGCAGCCGGTACGCCTAATCCATGACAAATATGGACTGTCTGGGGAATTCTCAGTCCCATTTGCAAAAAAACTTCCGGATCCCGAAAGGCTTCCTGCCGAGTCCCCTGCCAAACGATGTTTCCTTCTTCCATTACCAGAACATGCTTGCACAAAGGCATCACTTCATGCAAACGATGCTCCACAATCATGACGGTAATTCCCAGTTCCCGATTCAACCGCTGCAAAACCTGCAACAATTCCGTCGCACCTCGCGGGTCCATCTGACTGATGGGTTCATCCAGCGCCAGCATTTGGGGTCGTACCGCCAAAACTGCAGCCAATGCCAAGCGTTGACGTTCGCCGCCCGACAAGGCGTGAACACTCCCCTTTTCCCGCCCAGCCAGACCGACCCAGCCTAACGTTTCGGCAACACGTTGTTGGATAGCTTCCTGATCCATTCCCACATTTTCCAAAGCAAATCCTACTTCATCGGCTACCGTCGTTGAAAATATCTGATCGTCCGGGTTCTGAAACATCAGCCCCACGGTTTGGCTCAATTCCGCTACTGAAGATTGCTGCGAATCGACTCCGCCTACCCGTACGCTACCGCAAAGAGTCCCGCCGATTTCATGGGGAATCAATCCATTAAAGGCCTTGAGCAAGGTGCTTTTGCCGCAGCCGGTCGGCCCGGTGCACAAAATAAAATCTCCGGCTTCGATTTTCAAATTGATATGGGCGATACTGGGAACCCTGCGTGTTTTATAAGTAAAAGACAGGTCATTGCACTCCACAATACCGGTCATCGCTCAATCACTCCCCACGTCGGACAAGCGGCTGCCCAGCAACAATCCGCAGCCCGCGCCGATCATCGTATAGAAAAACCCATTGACCGCCATCACCATATATATGTACCAATCCGCATAATACAAACGATACAAAACCGCCATTCCCTGCATCGTAACATAGGTGGCCGCAGTATCAGCCAGAGCGCATGCCAAGGCCAATGTTATCATCCGGCGAATTGTAAAACGCACAGGTTCCGCATCCTCCATCCGCGATGTAGTAAAACCCGACAGCGCCAATGCGCTCTCCAACAGAAAGGCGTTCACTCCGTAGGAAAGAAGAACAATTGGCGACATGTGCCCAAATGCAACCATCCCCAACAGCAGACGAATCGCCGCCATCAGGCTGACAACCCCATGAAGCGGAATCAGTGTAATCAAGGCGCCGGTCAGCATATACAGCATGATACCGCTGAACATCCCGGTAATCAAAAAGCCAAAGGGCCCCAGCAGAATATGAAAAAAATCATTGAGTAATGTAGAAGGAACATTTACCACCGCAAATGCACAAGTTCCGAACAATGCAATCGTGATCAGCCGACGGGTTTTCATCCCTGCCAGTACAAACGGCAGTCGTTTGCCGGCAATAAACGCAAACAGTAACAGCATCAATACGGCAATCCCCAGAGTCGCCAAGCCGCGCATATTCTTTTTGACAACGACGATGGGAGTTTCTTGGGACCACACTTGCGCTTCACCGTCTTCTACCGTTACGCGCATGATATAATTACCCTCCGTGATCAGGGTTTCATCCGCATAAATCGGTAACAAAAGACGCTGACGGGGTTCCCCTGTCAACGCAACAAACGCCGTCAACCTTTCCTGATTGGCCGCCAAAGCGCCTGCGCCATCATTGTCGGAGTTACTGCCGGGCGTATACAAGCCGGGAACATGTCTCCGCGTATTTTTGTCCAGCAACTCCGCTTCCACCATCATCAGTTTCTGTTGTCTGGCCGGATTACTAAAATCCAATCCCATATGGGTTACGGGGTGAATGGCTTCAATCTCCTGATTTGATGCGCCTTTGCCCCGCAAAACATTTTTGTAATAATCCAGTGAACGGTCACGCAGCACCAAAGCACTTCCGTTTTGCTTCTCGTCACGCTTGCCGTCTTTGTCCAACGGAAAAACAATTTGTTCAAAAATCGGATTTTGGCGCGGCGAAATCCCTGAACCGGCAGACGCCACCGTCAATGCAACATTCCTTGTTTTTCCATCGACAGTTAGCTGAATCAGCTGATTGCCGGCCGTCAATTTTTCATCCAGAGCAAAGGTCAGCAAATCAAACCATTGCCCATATCCGCCGCTCAGTAGTATCGTCCGTTGTAAAGACGTTCCCAGGGAATTTGGAGTCACCGTCCAATTTTCCTGCCGTTCCGACACCGCAATTCCTGAAGGCAAACGAATCTCCACCTGAACTTCCCGCTCCTGGCTCAAAGTGTTTTCCACGCTGAAAATGGCGCGAATCGTTTCTCCCGGCGCCGCAGTTGTCTGCTTTGCTCCGAGGGAATAAGGAATTTCCAACGCCGCATGAAGTCCGGCTGAACTTGCCGCCATACAAGGAAATGCCAATCCTAAAGCAACGCCTGTGATGAACAGCAGACTGATTTGTTGCAGGCAACGCCAAATCCGCATATTTTCTCCCCTACTAACGTAAATCAAAAACTACAGGCAATGTAGCCCATGCCGATACGGGCGATCCGTTCTGCAACGCCGGACTGAAGCTCCATGCCTGAACTGCCTGCCGGGCTGCCTGATCCAATTCCGCGTAGCCGGAACTCGATACGATGCGTACATCTTCCACACGGCCTTCCGTATTGACAAGTATCTGTATTCTAACCGTTCCTTCCCAGCCTTTTGCTCTTGCGTTGCTTGGATAATCGGGTTTTTCTCCATCGACAATGCGAGGCCCTCTGGTTGTTCCTGAGCCGGTACCGGTCCCCGGTCCAATACCCGTTCCATGTCCAGTGCCATGTCCGCCGCCCGTACCGCCGCCACTGCCGCCCGTACCGCCGCCGCCGCTGCCGCTGCCGCCGCCGGTTCCGCCACCGGTTCCTTTGCCATACTCACCACGACCGGTTCCCAAAATGGAGTTCGCGCCCGGCGGAGCATTCGCGGCATTCGGATCAGGCACGTCTGAAAATCCCTGCGCCATTTGGGGAACAGGAAGTTTGCTGTTCGTTTTTTCCATCGTCCCGCCGGCTTCTCCAGCCGGAGTTCCGCCGCCTCCCGCCGGTCCAGGCATTTCGCCCACCGGACTGACAGGTGCAAACAGATCGGACATGGTAACTTCCAAATAAACCGGTTCCTTTGCTTTTTTCAGCTGGACAGACTCCCATGTTGCAAAAGCTCCCGCTGCAAAAAAAATCAGGGCGTGAATAAACAGCGAACCGGCTATTGCCGTTCGCCACCTTCGGTCCCACCCCATCATCAGCCCTTCGGGTCCACGGCCACGGCTATTTTATCCGCACCGGCGCGCTTCACCGCGTCCATGACTTCCACGATTTTCCCATGGCGGGCCTCTTTATCCGCCTTGATGAAGATCAATGGGTTGGTATGAGATTTTGCAGCTACGGTAGCCGCCAATTCCCCCACCGATAAGACTTTATCACCCACAGCAATATTCCCCTCCCGGTTAACCAGCACCGTGATGTGTTCCGGCGGCTGGGGAGTCCCGGAATTCGCCTGCGGCGGAGTCACGTTGAAACCGGGGTGAGCTACGAGAAATGTCGTGGACATCATGAAGAAAATGAGCAGCAGCATCATAACATCCACCATAGGCGTCATATCTACATGAATGGGAACATGGGAAGATTCTCGTCGATATCTCATGAAAAATCCCTCCCTTTTACGCTTGAGCCCGCCGGACAATTTCGCCGACACAGCCTTCCGTCCAGTGAATCAGGCGTTCTACCCGGCTACGGAAATGATTGTTGGCAATAATGCAGGGAATGGCAACCAATAAACCACCCGCCGTATTGTACAGAGCCTCCGAAATCCCTTCAGCCAGCATCTGCGGATTGCCCAGGCCGCTCATGGAGGCTGCCTGGAAAGTCTTGATCATTCCCAGTACGGTTCCCAGCAATCCCAATAAAGGCGCTACCGTGGCAGCAGTCGTCAGGATATAGAGATTTCGCTCCAAAAGAGGAATCTCCGCTCGGACAGTATCGTCCACCGCAGTCTGTCTTGCTTCCCGCTCTGAAACGGATATGGGAACTGCGGCGTCCCACATTTTTTCGAATAAATTGGGCGAATCCTTGGAATTTGGCCGACTTGCCTTGTCATCCGCAGCCGTGGCCTGCAAAAATCCACGAAACTCTCTGGCGGATTTCTCCGCCGCCCGATAATACAGCCACCGTTCGATAATCACCGCAAAAGCAATCATCGAACACGCCATAATGGCTACAATCACATACCCGCCTTTTGTAATAAGTTGAAGCATAGGTACCTCCTAGAATTTTTGAGTAACTTTGACATAATATGCCCGTTCCGGGGTAATATATCCGCTGTCGTTTGTATAATCAATCCGATTCAACAAATTTTCAATTCGCAAGGAGAGTTGCGTTTGTTTTGATATATCATAAGACAACGCAAGATTTGCTTGCAAAGAGTTCGGTACCTCACCCGACATATTGGTGCTCGAACTAAATAAAGGTCGTTGCCCAATCAGCGTTGCCGCCAGACTCCCCGCCCATTTCTCTTTTTTATAATTGATTCCGGAAGTGATTTGCAATCTTGCCTCCGATTGTTTCCAATCTTCACCCTGAGCTTTTGTTTCAGGACTTCCGAGCATTACGCCCAGATTATAGCTCCATCCATTCTTCAATGCACGATCATAGGAAACTTCCATTCCCATATTCCGGAACTCTGTGTTTTTCGCATAATATACACCATCACTAGCTCTTGTCCATTGATGATAGCTGGGAAAGTTCAAGATATACAATCCTATTTTTAAAGAGTCGGCAGCGCCGATTTTTTTCCACCCCGCTTCATAGCTCCACCCTTCGTCAGGCTGAAGATCAGGATTTCCCGTTGAAATACTTGAAGATGAATAAAGTGCCGACCAGTTCGATGCCCGGAAAGATTTACCCACGTTAGCATAAATGGATTGTTCCTTGTTTAGTTTATGCAAAAACTGCACTTGAGGAGAAAAACTCGACAAATCTTTCAAGCCATTCTGATTCAAAACGAAATCCTGTCGTGCCCCTACAATTACACTTGTTGCTTTTGACAACGGATGGTCAACCTGTCCAAAAAATGATAATAAATCCCGTTGTTTTAAGGAGCAGGGAGCGCTTGTTCCAACGAAATAGCTTGTTTCATAAGTATCTTTCTGCCATGCAAATCCTGCGACATAGTCTCCAAATCCCGTTTTCCAAGTACTTTGGCTGTCAATCCCATAGGTTTGCATATATTGCAACGAGCTTGAGTTCTTCAAAGCCGAATTGTTGTTGGCCAGACTTCCGCCTGGATTTTGATTGACAAATCTTCGTACCAGTCCATTGTAGTAAAGCTTATGCAGCCATGATCCGGATTTTATTTGAAATGAAGCAATATCATTAGCATCCTGTTGCCACATATTCCCCAAAGACGCATCTTGAGACCACGAAGCGGCTTTTGTATAAGCAACCTTTTTGAAAAGCTGGTATACATCATCAATGTGACGATAATTAAAGGTAATCTTGTCCGTAATATCCCAGGAAAAATCATAAGTTTGTTTGGCTTCCCATCCAAAATTTGTATAGTATGGTGCATATGTGGTCTTGGCAGGAGTTATGCTGGTTTGCATTTTTCCCATATCACCCGTATATTCACGAACAATATTCATTGAAAATTTTCCTTCGTGAAAAGAAATAGTTTCCCGATTGGTTCCAAAGCTGCCGACTTCAGTCGAGATACTATTTTCGGCGTGTTTTTTGGTAATGATATTGATAACGCCCCCAAGCGCAGCGCTTCCATAAAGTGTTGACGCAGCGCCTTTAACGATTTCTATTCTTTCAATGCTTTGAGCCGGAATATTCTGCAGTTCATATTTTCCATTAAGATTGATCGGTATCCCGTTTACCATGACCAATGCCCCAAGATCTTTTCCCATGCCGCGAATGGATATGCCGCCGGTCATTCCGCTGGAAAGGGATCCCCTGGCTCCATAGGTTTCAATAGTTACGCCTGTGGCAAATTTTACAGCCTCCAACGCACTGGATGCACCCGTTTCCTTAATTTTCTCGCCAGTAATAACATCAACAGCAGCCGGTGTTTTAAGGTCTGTCGATTCGCGACGCAATGCCGTGATCAGCACCGGGTCGAAATTGTATTCCTGCTGCTCTTCCGCCATCGCCAATCCCGGCGTCAACATACATAGACTCCCCGCCACCAGTCCGGCAACTGTCCGCCTAGCCCAACTCCGTGTCCACTTTTTGCTCAACTTCACTCTACACAACCCCTTATAAAAAAATACTATATAATGCCCATGGCAAAACCATTCCGAAATGTCGGAATAGATTATTCATTTATGGAGGCTCTCTCCTGCAAAAGAGCCTCCAGCTAATGAATCCACGCCCAAGCCAATAAGGACGTGCAATTCGGAGAAACCATAAAAAATAGCCTCCCATCGCTGGAAGGCTATCTGGAACAACTGATCGTTTGTCTAATAAAAATCCCGGCAAAAAATGCCGGGAAGAAGTTTAACACAGGAGCTGCGCCAAAATCCCCTCCCTATCTCGCGTAGGTAAAACGGTGATTGTCAGACAGGCAGTTCTCCTGGCTCTGGATCATAGCTCGCCCAAACCTTCCCAAGATTTTCATCCCAGTGGCGTTTGATGGGTTTGCTCCCCAATACAGTGGCGGGACCGCGCCGGCATTACACCGGACTTC